>CBFDAZ010000175.1:0-8796 GCA_965602825.1 uncultured bacterium | reverse complement strand
CCCACGATCCGCATGGAGAGCTGTCGGATCGAGGGCGACATCACGCGGAAGCAGACCCAGGTCCGCTGTGAGTTCGTGTTCGTCAACGACGGCCCCGCAACCACCGTGACCATGGGCTTCCCGGCCTTCCGTGGCTATGGCGAAAGCGGCCTGCGTCAGGCTGTTCCGGTACTGAGGGGCTTCCGGAGCTGGGTGGATGGCAAGGCCGTCTCAACCAGCATCGTCGAGCGATCGAGCAAGCCCGACCAGCCTCCTGATCGGTGGTACGTGAAGCGAGTACGCTTCGAGTCAGGCCAGCGGCGAGTGGTCCGCGACGAGTACCTCCAGCCGAACGGGGAGATCAGCAGCGGCCAGTACTTCTTCCCGTATGCTCTCAAGACCGGCGCCTCCTGGCATGGCCCGATTGAGCACGTAGAGGTGATTCTGAAGTGGACCGAGGAGTACGAGTGGAAGCCCTTCACCGAAACGAGGGATGCGCTTCCGTGGGAGGCATCCGAAGATGGCCGGACGCTGCGGTGGACCGCAGAGAGGCTCGAACCCGAGCGGGGCATCTGGCTGCACTTCCGGCCCATGTGGTACGGCGTGTACTGCAATGGGTTCAGTGCCATAGCCCGTCTGGGGGCGCGGGTGACTGAGAATGCTGTGTGGTTGACGCCCAGGTCAGTCGCCAAGATGCTCCATGGCACTGTGACCTACGACCATAGCAGCAAGACGGCACGGATCACCAGCCAAGCCGGCGCTCAAATCGAGGTCACGGCAGGCAAAACAACAGGGCGTATCAATGGCGAAGCGTTCGGCCTGGCGGGGCCCCCCTACATCGAGGACGGAAGACGCCTCTGGCTCCCCGCTGACGCGATCCTGAAACACGTGGGCTGTGCCGTCCGGCTCGACCGTGAGGAGCATCGCCTCGATGTCTCCACCGGCGCGCCCGTGCTGTGGGAGGCCGAATGCTGGAGCACCATGAGAGGCGATGACCGCCACACGCGGCGCCCCATCCGACTCACACGAGTGGACGATGTCCTTGTCGGGGAGATCCGGTCCGTGATGAGGCTGCTGCCCGAAGCGCAACACATGCTCCTGGAACCGGACGGTGCCGGCGGCGGACCGGGCATACGCGTCTGCCTCAACGCCCACGACTTATCGTTCTGGTGGTACACCACCGCGGCACGCCTGGACGGGAAACCCTACGAGCTGCCCGTCGCGCCCTACATCACCATCGAGGGAGACGGGATGGCGCCGCTGGAGGCTGTCTGCGCTGCTCTGGACCTGCAGTGCACCTACGACGAAGGTGAGAAGCTGCTCGCCATCTCCGCCGCAGAGGGTGGTTGATCCGGCCCCATCCGCGACGCAACCGCGTGCTACGAGGCAGCGCCCTGCTTAGCAATGAGAGTTTTCTGCCGGAGGGGTGTGGGGAACCGGCTCTTTTTCAAAAGAGCGGGTGCCCCACGACGTTCGTCGTCAGCCGTCCGGCTCAGAACGGCTTATTGCTGACGGCGATGCGCTTGACTCGAATGGTCGCCCCGACGTGCTTCTCGTTGACCGGCCCCACCGGATCGAAGCGAAGCGCTGTCACCGTTCCCTGCCAGTAGGGCTGCCCGCTCAAGTCAGCCACGTACTTGTGGAACTCGCCGTCCGCCGCGACCTGGGTGTGGATGCTCTTCGACTCGCTGAACTCGGGGTCGGTGTCGGTCGCGAAGTACACCTCGAACTGCGTCCCCCGGTCCACGCTCATCTCCACCGTTACGACCGGGTACTTGCCGGCCTCCACGTGCTCGATGGGGAGCGAGATCCGGGGATCGGGTCCGGTCGCCGATGCCGTGAGCACTCCATCAATTATCCTCGGTTCGCTCATGTCGCTCCGGGGCAGCTCCTGCCACTTCCGCTCCTCTTCCCGGGCGAAGTCCCAGTCGGCCGCGGCCTCGAAGGGCATCTCTTCATAGGCCATCTGCCGCGCGCTCTTGTACGGCGGCCGGGCCACGCTCCCAATCTCCCAGTCCGCCTCCCGGGCTTCCACACCCGTTACCCGCAGACGCGTGCTCACCTCCATGCCGAGCCGGACCTTGACGAACAGCAGGGCGCGCTCCGGCAGGTACGCCCACCCCTCCCCCACCTCGCCCAGGTCCTCGCGGCGCCGCAGTTCCCGCTCGCCCTGGAGAACGCTTTGCGGCTCAGAAACCCCTGCCGCCAGGCAGTGCACTGTCTCTCCCGGCGCGTACGTTAGATCGACCCGCAGGTCTCCGCCGTCCATCGATGCGGCGACCTTCGCCCCCGATGTAACGTGGATCGCTCCTCCTGGCGTCTGCACGATATCGGTCTGCAGGTCGGGGTCGAAGCCCCGGAGCGTGTGCAGGTTGAGGACGATCCACCAGGGGCTCAGGATGAACGAGGTGCAGCGCTCGTCGCTCGGCAGGTCCCAGTTGTCTGTGTACCCGCCTTTCGCGTCCGCCGAATCGTCCTTCTCCTGCTGCCACATCCCGGAGCGCATGATGCTCGTGGCCAGTTCCCGCCACGGCCGGCTGTCGTCGTATTCCGCGAGCTTCAGCAGCGCCCAGGAGTACTCCATCCCGTTCCACTGGACCGGCCGGCCGATCCAGTTCCCCGTGAAGAAGCTGGCGCCGAAGATGGCGATCGAGCCGCCCTGCATCACCGGTCGGTCCGGGGCGCCCCACACGTACACGAAAGGCAGCCCCGTCTCGGCCCAGTAGACGGCCCGCTCGAGGTACTTGCGCTCCCCGGTGATTCGATAAGCCTCCAGGTGGGGCATGATCGCCGCGTACGAGGCATAGATGTCGGGGCTGTGGACCGGGCACTCCCACGTCTGGGCGGCGCGTGGCACCTCGAACCGCTCCATGAACTCCATGGCCTTCAGCCCCGCCTCAAGAGCGCGTCGGTTCCTCGTGACGCGGGCGTACTTGAGCAACTGGTGGGCCGTCTTGCCGCACAGGCCAACCTCCCGCTGGCCCGCCTCCCCCAGGCTCTCAGTCTTCGCCGTGGGCTTGAAGCCTCCCCACGACCCATCATCCCGTTGGCTTTCGATGATCCCCTTGATCGCGTGCTCCTCCCCAAGCAGCGCCTCCTTCAGCCAATCCCACCGGAAAGCGAGATCGGGCTGCAGGTACCAGTGCCCGCTGCCCTCGCGCGCTGCGTCGAGGCTCGTCTTGAGCTGGGCCCGGACTGCTTGCTTCGCCGCGGGATCAGCCCGGAGCACGCTATCGGTCAGCAGCGCTAGCGCGAATCGCGAGTAGTAGCCGTTTGACGCCGGCAGGGCCTGGCCTTTCGAGCGACTGAAGGGGAAGCAGTAGATCCACGACTTCTCCGGCGCCTTCCACAGGCGCTCCAGGTAGGTCTCATCGGCCAGCGCCATGGCCTCCGCATCCGTCATCGGCACCGGCTGGGCCGTGAGCTCTCCGAACAGGTCGAAGTAGCGCCAGACCGTCTGCAGACACGTGGTGTCGGCGCCCGTCACGAGCGCGCTCCGCAGCGTCAGCTCCCTCCCGGCCGGCAGGTCGTACGGCTCTTTCGCCAGGGTCTGGTTCTCGATCACCCACCCCGGCATGCTGGGCACGAACAGCCCCATCAGGTGGTCATCGGCCTCGTTGATCCAGTTCGGCGAGCAGAACTGCGCCAGCGGACAGATATGCTCCCCGTCCCACTTCTGCAGCGGATCCCAGGCCAGGCCAACCACGCGGCCCTCGTGCGCCACGCACATCGCCGGCACCGTCACCTTGTACGGGTGCGGCACGTAGCGCACGTTCTGCGGCGGGGCGATGTCGAGGGTACTCGATGACCGCTCATCTCCCACCAACCACTCAAGACCCGGGAGCATCGCCTCGTCTTTCCTCCCGCCGAAGCTGCCGTCGCCGGCGTGCAGCATCGGCCCCGCGAACCGCAGCAGCTTCCGGCCCTCCCCGCACTCCACCCGTGCGGTCAGTCGAACATCCCCCGACTTCTCGCCGAGCTGCGCGCGCAACTCATATCTCCACGGCGCGTCTCCCGTGTCGGCCACCGTGCCGGTCAGCGTCACCTGCGCCTGCCCGCCGTCGCGCTCTACGGTCGCCGCCTCCGGCACCAGGAGCAAGCTCTCCTCCTGACCGTCCGGCGTCCTACGGACCGCCTCCCCGAGCGGATAGGCGCTCCCCATCCGCCGCCATCCATCATCCCACACGTCGATTAGCGCGTGCACGTAGCCCTCGCCGCTCTTGACGAAGGCCAGGCGCACGCGGTCGCTCTGCAGGATGATGTGTTCGCCATCGATTCTCGTCGCCTCAGCCGCTCTGGCAGGCTGCGCTGGCAGGGCCGGATCGGCAGCCGTCACGAATACCTCCCGCGTCATCTGCAGAGGGGCCAGCCCCTCGGCCTCCCCTCGCCACCCGATCCGGAAGACCCCCTCGCGCCGCGCGGCGATCCCCCATTGCGTTGTCGCCTCTGCCCCCTCCGCCAAGTTGCCCGCCTCTGTCGTTGCCTGGCCCGCGATCAACTCCAGGCCGGGCGGCACGGCCACGTGGTGTTGCAGTGACGACACAGTCGCATTCAGCGCCCGCACGTTGGCCATCAGCTCTGCCGTGTCACCCACCGCCAGCCGCTGCCGGCCCAGCGACAGACTGCCCTCCCAGGCCATCCCGTAGATTCGGATGAAGTCGATCTCCACCGCGGACCCTTCGCCCACGTGGGAGGGCTCGCTGTCGAAGCGCAACTGGATGATCTTGTCCTTCCAGTCGCGCGAGCCGACGCGCAGGTCGTACGTGTGCCATTCGCCGTCCGGCATGAGGGGGAACTCGAAATGCCTGACCGGCTCAGTCCAGTGCGGCGAGGCGTCGGTGCGCCAATAGAACGCGCCCCGGGCGATGTGCGGGTCAGCCGTTCGAAGCCGTACCTGGATGAACGGATAGCGGGCGGCCTCGACGGCCATCTCGGGACTGGTGATCCATGGATCGCGGCCCTCGATGGTCGCCTGCAGGACGCCGTCCGCCGCCTCCACTCCCATATGCGTCCCGCGCCAGGCGCCTTCCCCCTCCTCGAACTCCCAGCGCATGCCGTAGACCGGCTCGCCCTGTGCGAAGCACGCAGTCGCCAGAATCACGAGGCTGCAGACGATGATCGATCGGTAGATGCCCATCTGGCCCTCCGTCATGCCGCGGAATCAGCCCCGCTACACTTCCTCCGCGCCCCTTTACCGCCTCCTTAGTTCTCCGCGCGTCTCGGTGATGGCGCGCGCCGCGCCGATACGTTCCTCTCCCCCGTAGGACAGGCTTTCCAGCCTGTCAATCCCGCGCCAGCGGGATCGGCCGTTGACGGCGATATGACCGACGTCGCCGTATAAATAGGACAGTCCCCTTTAATAAATAGGACAGTCTCCTTTTTCGATGCCGTTCGTCCTTCGTGATCCGCGGCAGCGGGTCGGGACATCCTTGATCCCTTCGGGGCAGGATTCCACCGTCGCGACCTTGTATCTCACTGTGACCGACGAGACGGTGCCGGGGGTGATGAGCTGTGTCAGCAGAAAGAGAGACGGTACGTGTTCGAACCTTGATCTGCCGCCTGTCAGTTGTGGGAAGTCTGCTCGCCATCGTGCTGCCCTGCGCGTATGCCGACGTCCTCCTTGAGACCTCGCCCCTCGGTGGCGTGCATTTGTCCTTCTCCGATGGGGTGCGGGCCGATTGGAGTCCGGCGATCTTCGGCGCGCGCTGGGCTCACCGATTCTGGGAGCACGCCTTCCTGATCGAGGGCTCCGGGGAGAAGCTGCTCGAGGGAGGCCAGACCTCGCTCATCCCCGTGCCGCGATCGGACGGCAAGAGCCTCGAGGTCCTGGCGCAGCTCGAGATCGACGAGAACGACCCGCAGCTCCTCCGTTTCACCTACCGCTTCACCGCGCGCGACGTCACCCCGGTCAACTCCGCATCTCTCGAGTTGAGGCTGCCCACCGAAAGCTACGCCGGCGATCCCTTCGAGTTCATCGGCGGGAAGCAGGAGGTACCGAAGCTGACCATCGAGCCGCCGGAGGACGTTCAGCACCTGGCTAACGGCACGGCCCAGGGCGTCGCGATCGCCCCCGATAGCCCTCACGGCTTCCGCATCGAGCTCGAGACGCCGCGCTGGTGCCTGGTCAATGACGAGCGCATCTGGCGGCGCGACAACCAGTATTACACGGTGCAGCTATGTGCGGTCGTGGCCGCCGAGGGCACGACGCTGGAGGCTGGCGCTACCACGGGTGTGGCCGGCACGATCCGTTTCAATGAACCGATCACCCTGGCTGAGACCCAGCCCCGCGAACCTGGCGGTGGCCTGCTCGACGGTCCCTGGACCATGGACCTTGACGAGGCCGCCTTTCCCCGCCTTCTCGACGAGAAGGGCGAGGTCGTCGCGCGCTTCGGACTGGGGCACACGGCCCAACAAAGGGTCATGGAGCCGGAGTCACCCTTCCAGGTGCAACCGCCGGCAGCTCCCGACGGCCCCACACAGGTCAAGGCCAGGCTCTGGTCCGACGCCGATCGGCAGACGGGCTTCGATGTGGTGCAGGTCGTCTCGGGCAAGCCCGGCGAGCTCGCTCTGTCCTCGCGGCTCACCACGACCGGCGCCTTCCCGAGCTGGGGGCTGATGGCGACCGTTCGTCTATCAAAGGAGCACTTCGAGGGGTGCCAGGCCGTCTTTCTGTCGGAGCACGAGCCAGCCACCACCCTTTGCCAGGACCCCCACTACTCGTTCATCGGCCGGGCCATGGCGCATGGCGTGCGTGTCGTGGGCGACGACGGACCCGTGCTTGAGTTGCTGGGTGACGAGGAAACCTGCTGGGACCTCATCGGCGGGAACACGGTCTTCGTGGTCCGCCAGTGGATCATCGGCACCCCGACTACTATCCCCGTCCAGGTGGATGCCGGCACCGCCTTCGAGAGCACTATGACCTGCTCCTGGCAGAACGAATAGCCGCTCTGAAGATTCGCCGTTCCGCGTGGCGCAGGCTTCCAGCCTGCGGCCGTCCTATCTTCATCGTTTCCGGGTCAGCCCGCGCTCATGTCGAACTGCCTCGAAGATTCGCAAGTCGTTCGTGCGGGCGGAGCTCCAGCTCCGCCCCCGTGCGCCACGACCAACGAACGGCATCGCAAACCGGACTGCCCTATTCTCTTGCCATCTACATCGGTTCCGCGCGCTGCCGAAGGCGGCATGGATGGCGTGCTTCTGTCTTCTATCTCCTGTCTTCTATCTTCCGCCGTCAACCGTTTGCTCACCCCTCCCCCTCGCCCGGCATGAGCCCCTTCTCCAGGACGTGCTTCCTGACGAATGTCTCTGCCAGTGAGTCCTGTGTCTGGCTGAGCAGGTTCATCGCCTCCTCCAAGTTGTACAGGTCCTCCAACTCCGGTTCCAGCTCGTCCGTCCTGCTCAGCTTCACCATACCGACGGCCTTCTCCCCGCGTCGGAAGCTGACCTCCACCGCGTCCCGACGAACCATAAGCTCAACCGTTGTGTACTCCGTCTCCTCCGGGCGCTTCGGCAGATTGAGCTCGACGCCGAACTCGTAGCGGATAGCTGTCAGTCGGAGGTCCTTCCGGAAGTCATCCATTCTCTGCTCCGCTTCCCGATCTATCTCGCCGGCTCACGACCGGTCTCGCCTGAGCGCGGGCCCGACGACCGCGCTTCCGGTAGCCGCACAGCCGTCAATCAATCTTGCCCTTGGCCAAGTGACCGGGTGTTTCATACTCCACATCCTCTAACTCCACCCTGGCCAGCTTGGCCCACCGCGGCACCTGGATCTGCGCGCCACTCGTGTTGACCAGCTTGGCTACGGGGTTGACCTCGCCGTACACGGGTCCCACACCGCCCAGCCAGTAGATTTCAAAGCCTGCCACTTCGGCAAGGAACGATTGATCAAAGGTCATCCTGCAGACCTGGGTTGTGTGTTTGCTGCCCGCCACTCTCACCGTACGGGTACCTTTGTATGTCTGGTAGATGGACGGGCTCTCAGACTCCGGCACCCCGTTCTGTGTGGACGTCCACGTGGAGTTGAGCCGCTTGGGCGACGCCGAGAACAGCCCGATCAGGATCCCGGGACTGAAGACGTGGACCTCAGGCCCAAAGGTGGACCCCGGGTCGAGCCAGGTACACCTCCGCTTCCAGATGTAGCTCTGGCCCCCGATCTTCTTCACCCAGAATATCCATGCTTTCCGGTGGTCCGGTTCGCCTGGTCGCATCACCGTCGTCCTTATCCCGACACTGCCGGCCGTGTTGTTGTACCAGAGGAATTCGAGGCGGGTACGGGGCGCGGCATCCTCATAGACCAGGCTGGAGAAGCGATACGTGAGCTTGGTCCCCGCGGGAGGGAGGTATGCCGCGACCGGACCGAACTTGGCGAAGGTCGGCGTGGCAGCCTGAAGGTTCACTGGCGGCTCAATGTCGAACCCGTTCCCGAGATTCAGCACTGGCTGGGACCCTCCGCAACCTGCCACCAGAGCGACTACGCCTGCTCCCAAGATCCCGACAGTAACAACCACAACCAGAACCAATCGTCCGACGCTCATGTCTCATCACCTCTTCGTAGCTCTATGCACTCACGGCTTCCCGGGTATTCGGAACTCGCCGGTGTTGACCTTCCCTCCCTTCATCTGCCGCGTCGCCGCGCCCTGTCCGGATCGGGCGTCAACCGCGACAGGCCGCTACGCGGCAAGCACTCACACTCAATGAGAGTTTTCTGCCGGAAGGGTGCGGGAAACCGGCTCTTTTTCAAAAGAGCGGGTTGCCCGCGACGTTCGCCCGGTCGTTCAGCGTGCACGAGCCCCGCTGCTTCCCCGCCTTGCCTCCCGCCCC
>CBFDAZ010000174.1:0-8798 GCA_965602825.1 uncultured bacterium | reverse complement strand
CGTTGGGCTCGGGCTGGTCACGTACATCTCGCTGGGGGAGATGCTGGGTGTCGGGACCCCGGTGTCCCGGGCGCTGGTAACGATGGCCTCCATCGCTACCGGTCGCGACTACCTGCGCGAGGGGCGGCGGACCGTCGAGAAGCTTGGGTTGGCCGGGCTGAGTGAAGAGGAGCGGATCGAGTTCCTCCGCCATGGCCGGTAGCCGGGAGTGGAGCGTAGGTTGAGCGGCGTCCTTGCTTCAGCTATACTCGCAGCACAAGATCGCGGAGGGGGTGCGCTGTGGACAAGGTGGTAACAGTGGGTCGCAGAGGACAGGTCACCATACCCGTTGAGGTCCGGCGCGCGATCGGTCTCGAGCCGGGCCAACGGGTCCACGTCAGCTTGCAGGGCGACACCATCGTGCTCAAGCCAATGCCGCAGGACCTCATAGCTGCGCTGAGCGGATGCATCAGAGAGGGGCCATCCCTCACGGCTGCACTGGCTCGGGAACATGCCGCTGAACTGAAACGGGACGACGAAAGGTGTCGCTGAAGGTCCGCTCCAGAGGTGAACCGTCACCATGCAAGCCTCGCTGTACCAGAGAGTACCCAACGGGGAAGGCCACGAGCTCGCCACCGATGTCTGGCTGCCGGATGGGCCGGGGCCGTTCCCCGTTCTCCTGACCCGCACCCCGTACCATCGGCGGGGGGCGCTCGGGGCAGCCAGACGGTACACGGACCAGGGCTATGCTTACGTTGTGCAGGACTGCCGGGGCAAGTACGATTCGACGGGCACCTTCCGGCCGCTCGTGTACGAAGCGACCGACGGTCAGGCCGCCATCGACTGGGTAGCCAACCAGAAGTGGTGCAATGGGCGCGTCGGGCTTACCGGCAAGAGCTACCTGGGGATTGTGCAGATACCGGCGGCCTCGGGGGGCCACGACGCCCTGCGGTGCATCGTGCCCGGTGTGGCGCCGAACAGCTTCTTCATCGACTGGCTGCGCTACGACGGCTGCTTCGCCCTGGCCAACGCTGTCAGGTGGAGCATGACTCACGCCGTCTGCCCGACGCAGCCCCAGATAGACCACTTCATCTGGGACGAGCTGTACGCGCTCGGGAGCCTGGACGAGGTCGAGTCGCGCGCGGGCTTCGCCTCCCCGGAATTGCGGGAGTGGGTGAAGCACGACCGGTACGATGAGTACTGGGAGGCCATCGACCAGCATCGGATGTACGAGCACATTGCCGTGCCCGGCCTCCATGTGGGGGGCTGGTTTGACCATCTGACCCGCGGCCAGTTCCAGGCCTGCCATGGGATCGGGGAGTGGGGGGCGACCGAGACTGCAAGGGAGAACCAGCGTTTGTTCATCGGACCGTGGGGTCATAGCACGATCGGGCAGCGGGAGTACGGTGATTGGGACTTCGGGCCCGAAGCCCAGCTCGACAGCCTTGCTTACGAACAGCGCTTCATCGACCTGTGGCTGAGGGACATCGATGACGGTGTCTCGGAGGAGCCGCCGGTTCGGGTGTTCCTGATGGGCGAGAACCGTTGGATCGACCTCGCTGACTGGCCCCCGCCGGGGGTGGAGGTGCAGCAATGGTACCTTCGTTCCGAGGGCGGAGCCAACGGCCTGCGCGGCAACGGGCGACTCCGGCTCGAGAGCCCGGGTGAGGAACCGCCGGACCGGTACAGCTACGACCCGGGCAATCCCGTCCCAACCCGCGGCGGACCAATCTACTGGGGCCTGTCGCCGGCCGGGCCGGTCGAACAGCGGCCGATCCTCAACCGGGCGGATGTGCTGTACTATCGGGGCGACTTGCTGTCACGGCCGCTGACAGTCATCGGTGAGCTGAACCTTGACCTGTGGATCGCCAGCAGCGCCGAGGACACGGACTTCGTTGCGAAGCTGTGCGTCATGGAGCCGGGGGGCCGGATCGCCAGCCTTGCGTGCGGATCGCTGCGCTGCCGCTATCGTGAGAGCTGGAGTGAGCCCCGGGCCCTCGACCCGGACACGCCGACTCGCCTCCGGATCAACATGGGCAATCTTGCGTACGTCTTCCCGGCGGGCAGCCGCATTGCTCTGATCGTCACCAGCAGCAGCTTCCCGCGCATCCTTCCTCATCCGAACACCATGGCGCCGACGTGGCAGGAGACCTCGCCGCAAACCGCGCGCCAGGAAGTGCTGCACACGCCGGAGTACCCGTCAAGCCTGCTGGTCCCGGTCGCGGGGACGTAGTTCGTTTGTCGTGCCGTGCTCTGGGTGCCCGTGTCTTTGTGGTTCCTGCCGTTGACGAAAGGGTCTCGCATGATCGCCATCTTCACGAGTGACGACGTGGGTGTCTCCCACGCGCCGCGGAGCCTGGCAGCCTTCGAGACGGTTGCGGAGTGGCTGGAAGGGCGCGGCATCCGGGGAACGTTCTTCTGGGTGCCCAAGCCCGGAGGTAAGCCAGGCGACCGAGATGAGGTCTGGCCGCCTTTCATGCACGAGGCCGAAGCCCGCGGACACGACTTCCAGCTCCATGGACTCACCCACGGGAACTGCCTTGAGTTCGGTACTACCCAGGAAAGCACCCGTCGCTCGAACCCAAGACCGTTCGACGAGTACGAACTCCGCCGCGAGTACTGGGAAGCGCAACACTCCGCTGCAAACCTGACGGCCAAACTCGACGAGGCCACGGCGATCTACGGGCGGGTCTTCGGCCGCCAGCCGGCAGTCTTCCGCGCGCCCTGTTTCGGCATGTGCCCGAACGCGTATGAGGCGCTGCATGCGGTCGGGATCAAGCATTCATCGAGCCGCGGTCTCAACCCGACGGCGACGGCCTACACGGTCACCAAGGATCCCACCCTCCGCCGATGGGCGCCGGACTACCCCTGCCGGCCGTGGGTGGAGCCTCCCGGGGTCGTCGAATACGCCTGCCTGGAAGACTTGACGATCCGCGGCGTATCCGCCGACGAGTTTGACGATCGGCTGGACCTGTACCAGAGCGAGTTGACTCATTTCTTCGAGGAGAGCGACGGCGAGTCGGTCCTCGTCATCGGCACCCACTTCAACGCCATGTACTCCACCTGGGAACAGACGCGGGAGCTGTTCAGCCGCCTGTTGGAATGGCTCTCCTCTCAGGGGATCAGTGGGTGGAAGACCTTCGCGGAGTATGTCGCCTCGACTGACCGGTGAAGACAATGATGGCCGCGACACTCAGCCGAGCACAAGTCGCGATCTACCTTCCGGGGGTGCTGCTCTTGCACGCCAACGCGATCCAAGCCGATATAGGCATCGTCGCTAGGGATGACGGGAACGAAGTGACCCAGTTTGCCGCCGCCGAGCTGAGCAAGTACCTCGACCAGGCAGCGGGCAGGAAGGTGTGCGGGCCGGCGGGTGAGGTCACGATCCGGGTGGGGGGCGAGGCGGGGCTGGCCGCCGACGCCGACGCGGAGACGCTCGTCATCGACTGCAGCGGCCCCGGAATCGTCCTCAGCGGCAAGAGTCCTGGCGCGACGTTGTATGCAGTCTACCGTTTCCTGGAAGAAGCCGTTGGCTGCCGGTGGTTCTACCCCGGCGAGGACATCGTGCCACGCCTCGGTCGCTCGGCTCTGATGACAGACGTCAAAGGCTTCGCCGAGCGGACGGATCGCCTTGTGGAAGCCCCGGACTTCTCGGTCCGCATGAGGCGCTTCCTGGTCTACGACCTCGGCAAAGCAGGCACGCCGATCGCCGACCAGGCTATGCAGGAGATGGTGCTCGGGATCGACTGGATGGCCAAGAACCGCATGAACATCTTCCAGTTCGCGCTCGACCACAACTGGGACTGCTACACCCACTGGCCCCAGGTGCAAGCCGCCATTCCCGAGATGCAGAAGCGCGGCATGGTGCCGGGCATGGGCGGCCACAACATGCACATGTTCATGCGGCCCGAGGACCTTGAGGCGCACCCGGACTGGATGCCCCTCTACAACGGCGAACGACAGGCGCGAGGGCAGTTCTGTACACGCAACGAGGAGGCCGTCCGGCACTACATCGACGGGCTGATCACCTTCCTGGAGGAGCACCCAGGCATCGGGTACCTGGCTCCCTGGCCCAACGACATGGGCGGATGGTGTGGCTGCGAGCTGTGCAAAGACACGCCGATGCCCGACCGGTTCATGGAGTTGGGTAAGCGGATCCACCGTGAGCTGGCCGAGCGCTTCCCGGAGCTCGTCGTCACCCACTTCGCCTATGGCTCGCACATGGAGCCACCGAAGACGGAGCGGCCTGAGCCGGGGATGATCGTGACGCTCTGCACGTGGGGCCGGGACCTGTCGCAGCCCTTCGACAGCGAGGGCACGTCAGCGGGCTTCCGCGAGACGTTCGCCACGTGGCGAGACATCGGCCGCGAGTCGGACGTGCCGCTGATTCTGCACGAGAAGTACGCCCGGCATCTCTACGCCGGCCAGCACACACTCCCGCTGCCTGTGCTACAGACCGACCTGCGATGGTTCAGGGAGCAGGGGCTCGCGGGCTTCGAGCTGCCGATGGCATACATGGGCCGGCGGACGAAGGGCCTCAATCTGTACGTCCTGGCGCGGCTGATGTGGGATGTTGACGCGCCGGTTGAGGAGATGCTGAACGACTACTTCGCCCGTGAGTACGGGCCCTTAGCTGGGACCATGGAACGGGCCTATCGGCGCGTGGAGCGGGGCTTGGACGACTACCGGTACTCGTTCCACAACCACGCGCGTCTGGGAACCGAGGTGAAGCCGGGCCAGAGCTTCTCTCCGGCGCTCGTGAGCTACTGCGAGGGGGCTCGCGAGGGGATCGCGGCTGCGCTCGGATGGGTCGCCGATGATGAGCGGCTGAGCCGCAAGCTGGCGGACGAGCCCGATAGAGGGAAGGCAATCCTATCACGCCTCGATCTCTTCCGCCGATCGCTGCAGTACTACGATCTGGAGTGGCAGGGGCTGGAGGCGATGGCCGCGGGCGCGCGAGCCGTCGTGCGAGCTGACCTGGCGGAGACGCAGAAGGCGTACCTGGCCAAGCTGGACGAGGCGGCCGAGGCCTTCGAGGGCGCCCGAGCGATCGCGGAGCAGCGTGAGGCGCTAACGCAGAAGGTCAGCGACCTGGCGGTGTTCTGGGATGTGACGGGGTTCGGCCCCAGCGGCGTCTTCAACGGGAAAACGATCGACGGGTGGCTGAGGCACATCGAGGAGAAGCGGGCGCTCGATGTGACGAAGCTGCCGAGGTCTATCTGGCAGATCGGTGTGTTCGATGCCACCGGCGCGGAGCTCGGCGATGACCCCGACCAGCGCGTTGCCATGCTCAAGATGCCGGAGGTTGTGCGCTGGGAAGTGCCGGACGATTGGGCTGAGCGGGAGGACTGGACTGACTTCCCGCGGTCCCACTGGCCGCAGAGCCTGAAGCACGGCGCGCGGATCGAGATGACCTTCAGCGCAGCGGCCGGGCGCTACCAACTGGTCGTGGGACAGATGGCGACCGGGGAGCCTGAAACCGTGCGGGTACTGCTGGACAGTCAGGAAGTCGGGAGCTACACGACCGTCGCCGGCAAGGACACCACGCACGAGGTCGAGTTCGACATCCCCGCCGACGGCCGGCACGAGTTGGCGCTCGCGGAGTTCGCCGCAGGCGGCGGCTACATGTTCGACGCGCTTAAGCTGGAACGACTTCCCGGATAGCGGTTGGTCGCAGTCTGGGGGCGGGAACGTCTTCCACCGGTGTCTTGCCGGGCGCTCTCAGTCAGTTCGCGCTATGTGTTGGTTGAGTTGGTGTTCTTGATAGGTGATCCAGGAGTAGGCCCTCAATCACCTATCAACTTCACCATATCAACCAGGCGCCCCGTCGGACCCCAGCCATAGCGGGGCGGAGAGCCATCCTCACCCAGCCTCACGTCTGCAGCATCAGTTGCCGCTCTCGCTCCGCTTCCAGGTCCACTGGCTGCCCCTTGATCCACACCTGCTCGACGTGCGTCTGCACCTCGAACGGGTCGCCGTCGAGGATTACCAGGTCCGCCTCCTTGTTGGCCTCCAGGCTCCCGATCCGGTCATCCACTCCGCAAATCTCGGCGGCGTTGATCGTCACCGACCGCAGGCCGTCCTCCCAGCTCAGGCCGGCCTTGATCGCCATACCGACGCAGATCGGCAGCAGGTTGATCGGGCAGACAGGGGCATCCGTGATGATCGCGACCTTCACCCCTGCCTCGGCCAGGATCGCCGGCGTCTGGACGGTGCGCTTGCGGACCTCCACCTTACTCCGCGTCCAGGCCAGAGGCCCTACGCATGCCGGTATGCCCTTCCCCGCCAGGAAGTCGGCCACCAGGTGCCCCTCGGTGCAGTGTTCGATCACCAGGTCAAGGCCGAATTCCTCGGCGATGCGCACGAGGGTGGCGATGTCGTTGGCAGCATGCGCATGGCCCCGCAAGGGAATCTCGCTGTCGATGACCAGCTTCAGCGCCTCGTTCTTCAGATCGCGATCGGGCGCCTCGGACTTCTTGCGGCGCCCGCGCTTGAGCTTCTCGGCGTAGTTCTGCGCTGCCACGAGCGCCTCGCGCATGACGGCGGCATTGCCCAGCCGGGTCGAGGGCATCTGCGACTTGCCGGAGTAGGTGCGCTTAGGGTTCTCGCCGAGCGCTGCTTTCATACCGGCCGGCGCCTTGACGACTCGATCCTCAACCAGCGGGCTGCCATGGGTGCGGAGGACAAGGCCCTGCCCACCGATGATGTTGGCGCTGCCGGGCACCGCAAAGGCTGCCGTAACGCCCGCGAGGAGGGCGTCACGTAAGTCGCCGCTGGCGGGATCGAGGGCATCGATGGCGCGAACGTGCGGGGTGATGGGATCGACCGACTCGTTCCCGTCCTGTCCAGCCGGTCCCGTGCCATCGCCGAACAGACCGAGGTGCGTGTGGGCATCGATCATGCCCGGCATGACGATGCTGTCAGGACATGAGATCGTCTCGCCCCGGAAGCTCTTCGTCACCTGCCCTACGCTCTTGATTCGACCACGAGGATCGATCACGATCTGAGCATTCTGCAAGCTGCCCTTCTTGGACGCGGTGTGTACCGTGCCCGCGATGATACGTCTCATGCATCAGGCTCCTTCCATCATCGCATTCGCGCTCTCAGTCGGCGGGGCGCTGCGACCCGCACAAGTCCCTCCACGCCCGGTCCCGAACCTCACGGATTGCCTGGAGCTTGGGCTCCTCAGTCGCGGCCGGCTCATATCGCTCCCGGACGGCACGGAACTGGCGCCAGGCAGCCCCGAGCAAGCGTTCCTCGGAGGCTGCTTCCTCGTCGTCTCCCTGCCAGGCGGAGCGGTCGAGCAGCGCGGGATGGAAGACGGACCGCCAGTTCGCGAGGGTATGGTCGGTGGCTATGTGGCTCTTTCCCAGCCCGAGACCAACATCGAGGATCGAGTCGAGGGCGAGATCCGTTTCATCGAAGCTGGTGCCCGCAGCAAAGCGGCCCAGGTAACGACCGAAGTCATGATCGAGCATGAACTGGACCGGGGAGAAGGTCTTGCCGGACTCAAGCAGGCCGCTCCCGGCGCTCGGGCCTGAGCCTGTATAGGTGTAGATCGTCAGCGCCTCAAAGGCAAGCTCGAAGGCCTTCTGGGTGCCGGGCCACTTGGCGTCGGTGTAGCCGGCTCCGCCGGCAACGGAGCAGCGCCCGCCATACAGCTCCCGGAACAGCTCGACACACAGGATGTCCTGGAGCATCGCCTCCGGAGCGCAGTAGCTGACATCGGCCGTTTTCATGTCCAGCACGCCGCTGCAGATGCCGGCGCCGGGCATCGCTTCGGGATCGGTGACAAAGGCGGCGACCCAACCGGCCAGGATTTCTGCCGCTGCGACGACGACGGTGCCCGCAACGGTGACCGGAGACGAGGCGCCGGCCGCCGGCTGGGTGCCGATCCAGACGGGAGCGCCAAGCCGGAGAAGCTCTCGGAGGAGACCGCCCGCCCGACGATCGAGGCGCAGGGGAGTCACAACGAAGAGGCACATGCCGAGGAAGCTCCTCGGGTCGTCGCGCAGGATCGAGCCCATTTCCGCCAAATAGGGCACCTGCTCCGCGTTGTGGACGTATGCATTGCCCACACGATCCGTGTGTTCGGCGATGGTCAGGACCGACTCCAGCGGCTCGACCGGTGGCGGGACATCCCGGCACAGCAGCACCGGGCCAACGCCAGCCCCCGGCCGCCAGACGTGGCCGAACTTCGCGAGTTCCGCCAACAGCTCGCGGCTACCTGGCACACGCTGCTCTGCTTCGGGGTCGAGGTAGAACTGGGCAAGCTGGGAGCCAATGCCCGCTCGCGGCTCTCCGGTCGTTCGTGGGGGGGAATCGGGCGGCACCTCCGGCTCTGCCAGCCGGGGCGCAAGCATCTCCTCGACGAGACCGCGAGGGATGCGGAGGCCACCTTCCGAGCTCTCCTGGCACCCAGCGGCGAGCATGCCCGCTCGCAGCTCTTCATCCTGAACCAGGAAGCCGACCGTTTCGAGCGTCTTCAGCGCGGCTTCGGAGATGTGGTGGAGTTGCTCGTCGGTAGCCAGTCTGGGGAGCGCCATTGTGCTAGGTGCTCACTCCTGCGTCTTGTCGAATGAGGGGACGCTCAGGTGTTCGCCGCCCCGAAGGGCCGATTCGTGGGCCACGATGCCGGGCGCTGTCATGGCCGCCGACTCGTACACGTCGATGGCCGGCTCCCGGTCTTCGACCAGCGCGCTGACGAACTCGTGAGTCAGGAAGGGGTGTGAGTTGCCGTGCCCCCCGGCGCCCCGCATCGGCTGGGGAAGGCGCTGCCAGTAATCGGGCAGTTGCGTGATGTCCGCCGCGCCCTCTCG
>CBFDAZ010000173.1:0-8851 GCA_965602825.1 uncultured bacterium | reverse complement strand
CGGTGATCCGCGCCAGGTACTCGGGCGTGCCCTTCTCCGCTCCCAGGAACGCTTCGCGGTCGAAGAAGTACGGTACCGGCATGCTGTCGAAGTGGTGCCCGAGCGAGAGATACGACTCGACGAACCGGTCGAACTCGCCTGTATCGCCCAGAACCACCTGCTGCTGCTCTTCCTCCCATTTGAGCGGCAGATGGCGCAGGTGGGAGGGGCAGAGCCGGTACTCGGCCAGTAGCTCCACGGTCTTGGGCCGCCATTGGTTCACAAAGTCCCAGTACTCCATGTCGCCGTACCATTTCCTGATGTCGTCCCGCCAGCCATAGGGGCCGTAGATCGTCGTGCTTGTACGAAGATGCTGCTTCACCGGGACCTCGAAGTCCCACACGTGCAGCCTCACCTCTGCACGCAGGTCGCCCCGGCCTGTGGGCACTGTCACAGGACCCGTGTAGTCCCCGGGCGGCGCGTCGGCCGGCACGTGGACCTCCAGCCAAATGGGATAGTGCCACTCCCGATCTGCCTCAAACGGCTTTGGTCCCGGCAAGCCGTCGGGCAGCCCTTCGGGCGGGCCTTCCTTCGCGGGCACGTAGAAGACCGGGCTCCACGAGACGTGCTCGCTCGCAATGGTCGCACCGCCCGGGCCGCTAAGCCCTCCCACCTCGACCGATACCGCCCCCACACCTCCGTCCCCCAGCGGGCGGAGGACGAGTTGCACGGCCTCCGTCTCGTTGCGAGCGGACTCCATCCGCACGACCGGATCTACCGGCCCGGACAGATCCACTTCGTCTGTCCGCCCGACCTTCCGGGCAGCGCCCTCCAGCCACAACGCCGCGGAGTCGGTCCTGGCCACAACGTGCCGAACCGGCCTCACTTCAGGCGGCCGGTAGGCGGTCGCCTTCGTCGCCCGTAGATTGTCGATGTAGAAGTCGATGACAGCACCGTGGTCGTAGCACGATTCGCTGAGCCAGAAGCTGATGTCGCCGAAGCCCTTGGTCGTCGGGATGTCCCGAAGGCACAGCTTCTCGTGGGCCCACTTGCCATGACGCAGATCGATGAGTGTCGTGCGATAGATGCCATGCTCTTCCGTGTCCCGCGCGGTGACATTCAGCGCGAAGTCGGGGTCCACGCCGTCGCGGCTCTCGAAGTACACGTCCAGCTCGAGGAAGTCGTAGTCTGATAGGTCGATGCCGCGGTCATATTGCTTCTTGACCGACGGCCAACCCATCGGGTATCTGACCTCGTTGACTTCCTCCGCGTTCTGGTGGTCGATTTCGACGTGGATGTTGAGCGAGTGCTTCCCTTGCGTGACGTGCTCGTCACTCAGGTCGAAGCTGACTTCCTTCTGCCCGCCCGTACGCCAGCCATCGACATCCTCGAAGCCCTCGACGAGCAACTCCTCGCACCAAACCGGAGGTGCGCACAGCACGAGACTGGCAGATGCGATCCCGAGTATGGTGAACATGGCTCCTGCTCCCATGACGGTGATCTCGACCGATCTACAGTTCGGCCACAGTGGCCGCTTCCCTCTCCGTACAATCGTGGCGCCAGCGCCACACCGGTCCCGGGGTGGCCTCACGACGAGGGCCCAAGGTCTTCCACGAAGAGATCATCGAACCACGCCGTGTCCGGCGAGCCGACATTGTAGAGATAGACGGCAGCCCTCGTGAGGTCCGGCGGGGTCTCGAATTCATACGAAAGCGTCTGCCATTCGTTGGGGCGCTCGCGGTCCATGTTCTTGCGCAGGAGTGGCTGCTCGGAATCGTGCCCTTTCAACATGAAGGCCGTACTGTGGACCCGGGCCTGGAAGCCGGTGCGCATGGCCTGAACACTGGCGCGATAGCGGCGGCCAGGCAGCACCCAGAGATCAACCAGGCGGTGTTGGTAGCCTTCGAGCGACGCAGGGAGCTCTAGGCTGCGCTCGCCGTCGACGACCCGGTCCGTGCCATCGCCTGTGAACTCGAAGGAGCCGTCGGGAGCAAGGGGCAGGATGAGGAACTCACGCGCCACAGCCTCGCCTGTGGTGGATGTAACACCCACACGCACGCGAACGCTGGAGTAGAGACGTCGCAGCGACTCCACGGGGAGACTGACGACCGCCGCCTTGTGGGGGCCAACCGAATAGGCGCGCTCGGTCTGGGTCAGCGGGAGCTGCGCCGTGGCCTGTTCGATCCGCTCCTCGTAAGGCTCAGTGAAGCCCAGCATCTCGACAGAGCACCGGCCGCTCTGAGACTGGTCGGTGAGATTGAGGACGGTGACATCGAGGCTTGAGGGGTCATCCCGCTTGAGATGGGCTACCGGCCACACCGGCTCCCGGCCGGTCTCCTCCCCGACGAGATAGACGTGTGCTGCCATCTCCCGAGGCACCGGGAAGCGGACGCGGTCGTCCGCGGGCTCGAGTTCGAGCGCACCGGCGGCACCGCTGAGGCCGACGTAGAAGCCGGCCCTCACTCCCCCGAGTGCGGACCCATCAAAGGTCGCGGTAACATCCGACAGATACTCCCGGTTCACCACGGTCACCAGGGCGGCAGGCGCGCCCTCAGATTCGCGGAGCAGCCATCGGCATTGCACCCGTGGGTCGCTGACTTCAAGGCCAACAGTGTCCATGAACTTCGACTCGTAGATCCAGGGGGCGAAGCCTCGCTGGAGGTTGAGTAGGTACACCCCGACAGAGGTTGGGCGGCCGACAATGTCGTACCGCATGGCTTCCCGGAAGGTCTCCGCATAGCGGTCGAGGGAGCTGCCGCCGCTTCCGGGGTTGGTGGTACCGTGGATGAAGATGCGTTCCGGGAAGGTGTAACGCATTACGTTGCGCGCGCCGCGGTAAACGCCGCTGCACATCGACGCGCAGTAGAGGCCGGGCAGGTCGGCCATGCCCTCCATCGCAGGGCCGAACTCGGGATCGACGGACCGGGCGCCCTCCACGACAGTCTTGGCGATGTGATACTTACCAGCGCCATAGCCCCCGTCGCCGTTGTGGCCTCGGCGCGGATCGTAGCTCTCGCGGGTCGTACCACAGCCGAGCACATCGATGTAGCACGTGTTGCATCCGTACTCGCGAAGGTACTGCTCCACAATCCAGTAGCGCAGGTACTCCCACCATTCGGCGTCATTGACGTAGGTTCGCGCCCACCACTGGACCATGCGAGCACGCTCGCCCTCGGCGTATTGCTCCTGGTGCTCCGCTATCTTGTCGCGGTAGGGCGCCAGTTGCTCATCCGTCGGCGGCCAGGGCGGAAGGGCTCCGGCTGGGTCCTCGACGAGCCTCAGCTTGAGCGCATAATCGGGCGTCACCCACGGCGTGTCCGGGGGATACTCGGACTTCCTGAAGTGTCCCAGGAAGTAGTCCGTGAACAGCGGCAGAATGTCCAGCCGATCGTATACGAAGTAGCCGCCGACCCGGCCGCCGCGGCGCCTGATCTCCGCGACAGCCTGCTTCCAGCCCTCAAGGCCTCCGTAGAGGGGAGATAGGGCCGGGAAGTCATGGCAGCACGGCCCCCCGTCGTAAGCAAACTGCCCCCAGACCTGGACCCAGTTGAGGTCCAGAGCCCTTGCGCGCGTCAGCCAGTCCGGCAGTTGGCTGAAGCGGAAGCTCCGGCCGTAGTTCTCACACTGCAGATTGAGCCATCCCTCACAACGCTTCATCCAGTCGGGGCACTGCGCCCGACCATGGGTCTCGTAGAACCACTCTCTGTAGCGGTCGGCGCCCCAGTGCCATTGGCCCGGGTGAGCGGCGACCACATAGTGCCACGTTCGCCCTTCCCCGGGCCTGATGTCGTCGAGCTTGCGGGTCCACATGGTGAAATGCTCGGCGTTCAGGCCGCCGCTCTGCGAGCCGAAGAGCACATTCGTCGCCGCGGGGTCATGGGCTCCGAGGTAGAGGCCGCTCGTATCGTCGTATACCTCCGTCCACGGCATGACGACCTGCCCGCAGTACGCAGCATCCCTCAGGGGACCCTTGCCGGGCTGGATCACCTGGTGCCCGAATGACTGCATGCGGAACTGGCGATCGTTGAGGCCACTCGGGCCGAGGCGCACGTGCTCGATGATGGGGAAGGTGACCGCGACCACGTCGGCCGGCCCCTCAGCCGAACGGGCCGTCACTGACCAATTCCAGGACCCGTCCTCGCCCGGCTGGACGGCATACGTCACCTCAGCCCGACCCAGGCCCTCGACCGAGAAGTTGAACGCGGCAGTCAACCGGTCAGCGTCAACCTCCACCGACGAAGGCCTCGTTGACGCTGTCTGTGGCTCTCCGGGCGCCTGCTCCCATGAACCCGCGCTCCTCCCGGGCTTCGCTGCTACCTTGGTGACGGTCTCCGGGCCGATGCGCGTCCACTCCGCCTGGCCGGCGGCTTTGAGGTCCACCGAGACGACGGGCCGAGCGCTCCCGGGGCAGCTCACGACTTCGCCGGTCGCGAGGTTCTCGACAAGGAACAGGCCCGCGGTTTCCCCGTCGAATACCAGCCGGGTCTGACCATCGGAAAGCTCGATGAACTGGTCCGTATCAACCTCGGCCACCAGGGCCAAAGGGCGAGGACTCGTCGTCGCGTCCCGCCGGCCGAGCGTGATCCGGAAGGTCAAGCCTGCCGCGCCACGATCGGTCTCCGTAAGGGCAAGGTCGGCTTCGGCGGCGTCAGCATCGAGGGGTAGGTCGGTCCAGGTCTGGCCTTCATCGACCGAGTACTCGGCCCTGGTAGCCTGCGGCGGCAGACCCTCCAGCCTCACCAGCCGCTTCAGCCCAGGCACCGTGACTGCGGAGGTAGCGACCCAACCCTCGGCTACGGGAACGGGAGCTACCTCCGGGCCAGGGCCTTGGGGCTGCCAGTCCTCCGATGGCGCGAGAATGAACTTGTCAATCTTGGGGAACTGATACGAGTACTCCGTCACGACGAGCCGATTGGCGCCCTCGCGGAGCCGCACCTTGCGGCGCATCACCCAGTGCCAGGGCTGTGGCTGCTCGTTCTCTTCCTCGAAGAAGTAATGGATGGTGCCATTCACCTCGTCACGGAACCGGGACCGGCCCTTCGGCGAGGCCACACGGCACCAGAGCCAGTAGTCCCCGGTCCTCGGGGCCTGGAATTCGTAGCGGGCGTAAGTCGCCGCATCCAGGTAGCCCCCGCCGGAGCACGCATCATCACGGGGAAGTGCCGCTCCCGGGTGCCTGACGTCCGGTCGGCAGAAGTGACGTGTCGGGGCCTCAGCCTCAATGGCGATCGACCCATCCACGCCGGCGGCAGGCATCTCAGTGAGCAGCCGAGCGCCGCGCGCATCGTACCAGCAACTCTCGCCAGCGCGGATCGCCAGGGGGACGCGGACGACGCTGGTTGCGGCTTGGCCAGGAGGCACGGCAGACAAGCCGCAGAGCACCAGGAGTGCGGGAACGGCAAGAGGACTCCGCATGGAGGTCTCTCCCGACAGCATGTTGTTTGTAGTCGCCCGCCACCTCGCGGACGCCTGCCTTCGTCCGTGAGGTTCCCGAAGCTGGCCCAGGATGCTCTTCGCCGGGGGCCACCCTCGATCCTGGACAGCTCCGACCTCAAGTCAGGCGATAGCAGGCGCCGGGACCGCCGGACAACTTCTCCGCAGCTGCCGAGAGGAGAAGGCTGCCCACTGACAGAACGGAACACCAGCCCAGCCAAGAGCGAGGCCGATCATGACTGTCTGTGGACAACTGGCGCTCTGCCTGATCGTCGGGCAGACTGCCGCGTCGGCGGTTCCGACGATCGTGTCGATCGAGCCACGGAGCGATGCGACGGAGCGGTACGGGTGCTTCGAGGTGTCGATCCAGCTAGCCGAGGACTACGAGAGCCCCTATGACCCGGAGGAGGTCACCGTTGAGGGGCGCTTCGTCGGCCCCGGTGGTCGCGAGACCGTTGTGCCTGGCTTCTACTGCGTGCCCTACCGGAACGCCTCCGACGAAGGCCTGACCTTCACCAATCCCGGGATCGAGAGGTGGGAGCCGGCGGGCGAATCCTCGTTCATGGTGCGCTTCTCGCCGACCGAAGTCGGCACGTACCGGTGGCGGATCGTGGCTCGCGACCCGGAGGGAGAGGCCCGTTCCGACGCGCTGACACTCCGGTGCGTCGAGTCCCGGTCGCCGGGATTCATCCGTGTCAGCCACGGTAGCCCGCGGATGTTCGCCTTCGACAGCGGCACCCCGTTCGTGCCGATTGGCGCGTGTATCGCCTGGGCACGCAACAACGGCCCGCAGGACACATACGATCGCTACTTCGAGCGGCTTGCGCAGAATGGCTGTAATGCAGTACGGGTGTGGATGTGCCACTGGGCGTGGTTGGAGTGGCACAAGGGGGAGCAGGGAACGCTCGCGGCGTATGAAGGGGTCGGCCGGTACAACCAGATGGTGGCGGCCAACTTCGACAACCTCGTCAGCCTCGCAGAACAGCACGGGCTGCACTTGATGCTCTGCCTGAACAACGGAGCGTGGGAGTTCGGCCGCCCGGACGGTAGGAACGACGAGTACGACAGTTGGGGCGGCAATCCGTACAGCGCGCGAAACGGCGGGCCGTGCGAGACGCCGGGGGAGTTCTGGACCGATCCCCTGGCCCGGGAGCTCTACCGCCGCAAGCTGCAGTACATCGTGGCGCGATGGTCGTACAGCCCGAGTGTGTGGGCCTGGGAGTTCTGGAACGAGATCGGCCAGGAGAGCCCCGAGACCGTCGCCTGGCACCGCGAGATGAGCGAGTATGTGCGGAGCATCGATCCGAACCGGCACCCCGTCACAACGAGCAGCTGGGTCGATACCGCGGAGGCCAACCGCGAGACGTTCACCGCCCTCGACTTCAGCCAGCTCCATTACGCGCCGGCCGACGCCATCTCGGCCATGCTGGAAGCAGTTGAGGGAAAGCCGCTGGTGATCGGCGAGGGCACTGCCGACCAGGGAGGCGTGGCCTTCCACAACAGCCTCTGGATGAGCCTGATGGCCGGGGCGGCCGGGCCGCCGCTGACCTGGCACGATGGCCCGCGCTCGCCGGTCGAGACCCATGACCTCTACGGCCACTTCCGAGCGATCGCCGAGTTCCTGCGCGGAGAGGACCTGGCGGCCGAGCCATGCACGCCCGAGCGACTCCGCGCGACGTCAGGCGAGGGTGCCGAGGAGGGTGAGGTCAGGTATGCCCCGGTACTGATGGAGCCGTTGTTCGGCCTGTGGCTGAAGCAGGCCCCACAGGCGGAGTTCACCGTGCCGCCCGACGGGCGCGTTGATACACGGGGACTGGGGACCAAGCTGTACGGCGGCAACGCCGACCGCGCGCCCTACCGCAATCCGCCGACCTTCGTCCTGGACTGCCCCACGGAGACCGAGTTCGTGGTCACGGTCGGCGAAGCATCGGGCCCGTCCACAGTCGAGGTGCGAGTGGACGGGGAGGTTGCCGCGAGCCAGCCGCTGCCCGGAGAGGGGCGGCGCTCCGTTCCGCCGGAGGCCGCCCGTGTGATGGCCCCCATCCCAGCCGGAGAGCACCGGGTCCAGGTATCGAATGCGGGCGCCGACTGGCTCGCGGTGCGCCACTATGTCGTGACGGCCTACCGCGACCGGAACGCGTATCCGGACCTGGAGGTGTTCGCGCTCAGGGGATCGCGTCGAGTCCTCCTCTGGGCGCACAACACGTCGCACACGCCAGAGGTGCTGGCTCTGGGTGTTGATCCATCACCCGTGATCGGCGCCCGCGTTCGGCTGGCGGACCTCGCCGACGGGAGGTACCGTGTTGAGGAATGGGACACCGTGACCGGCGAGCGGGGGAAGGTCCGAGTCGAGACGTGTCGCGGTGGGGCACTCGAGCTGTCGCTGCCGGACATAGCGACCGACGTGGCGATGAAGGTGATCGCGCGCGGCGCGAACTGAGGCCCCACTCAGTAGGCGCCCAACCGGTCCGTCTCCCGGTGCATATCCTCGAGGCCGGCCGGCACCAGCTCCAGACCGTGCCTGTGGGCCAGAGCAAAGGCCGCGTCGATGGTTGCCTCCACCGTCTTGCGGCGCGGGCTGTTGCGGTCGCCGAAGTCCCAGGTGTTGTGCGTCGGCGCGTGGACGTAGAGGATCGGGTGGTCGCGCAGGAGCATGTCCTTGAGGCTGGCGTCGGCCATCTGTATGATCTCGTCAAGCCCCATCTCCGACTCGGCGCGGAAGTCGGCAACCCGCCATGTTCCGGGCTCGGAACCGGGCTCCGGCTTGAGGCTTCGTGTCAGAGTGAACTCGTAGAGCTCCAGGTCGCCGCAGACGAGGCGCGACGTGCGGCTGGTATGGTGAGAATGGGGGAATGCGCCCCACCACTCCTGCCCGTTCCTCGGATCATGGCGGCCGGGAGCCGAGCAGTAGCTCTGCCGGAAGCCCAGCTCTGCCAGGATCGGGAAGGTGTGATCGTTGGCCTGCGCGCAACACGCGCCGAAGGTCGTAGCGGGCAGGCCGAGGGCCTGCTCCCACTCCTCCCTGGCGATCGCGATTGCGTCTTTCTGCTCCTGATAGTCGTAATCGCTGAGGGGACGGTCCCAATCGTAGTCTTCCGAGGCGCCCTGCGGCCGATAGCCCCGCACCTGGAAGTGGAGGCCCTGCCAGAAGCCCGCCTCGGCCATCTCCCGGAACACCGCTGACTGGCGGATCGCCACCTCGGGTTCCGAACAGAACCCGAGCGCTCGGCTCAGCCCCCTCTCCGCAAACAGCTCAGCGAGGCCTCGGACGGCCTGCTCCGCGATCTCCCACGTCTGGTCGCGGCCGCCGCCGGGCTTCTTCGGTGTCTGGCAATCCATGAAGTAGCAGAGGAAGAGCTTCTCACGATTGATCTCATGTCGGCGGAGGTTCATGTGATGTCTCCCGTACGTGTCGAGCGTTGTGGCGTCTCATGAGCGG
>CBFDAZ010000172.1:0-8867 GCA_965602825.1 uncultured bacterium | reverse complement strand
GGTCTGGCGGGGCACACAGATGCCCACGCCTCCACCCGGGATGCCGCGATGGTCGCCGAACTCCTCCTTGGCGGCGATCAGGTCGGCGAAGTTCTCCGGCTTCGGGTCGTACGCTTCCGCGCCCCGTTCGGCGGCCTCAACGGTCTTCTCGAGATCATCGACGTTCGGCTCCGGGCTCGGGCTGCGGTCGGCGACCTGGTACAGCTCCGTCTCCGGGTAGAACCGCATGACGCGCCACGTGCCCTCGGGGTCGCCGTAGAGGAAGGTGTGCTCATCGAGCCGTTGGGTTGGCTTCTCGTTCATCCGCCAGTACACCGTCCGGACCATATCCAGGTCGAGAATGTGCATCAGCTCGAAGGCGTCTCCACGCGAACGTTCCAGGTACTCCTGATGAGCGTCCTCGCCTTCCCAGAGCGCTCGCGCCTCCCGATACTGCTGGATGGCGCCTCCCACGTACGCCTCTCGCCCGAGCACCGCTGAGGCGACGCGCGACGAGAAGCTGGCCTGGTAGATCGGCACCTTGTCAGTCGGCTGGTGCTCGAAGACGGCTGCGATACGGTCCTTGGGCAGCATATTGGTCGGCGTGCTCATCCGGTGTCGCGACTCCTGTGAGTTCGGCTATAGACAGTCCAAGGCGTCTATTCGCGCTCCGCTGGCAAAGGCCTTGCAGTGCGGAGAATAGGGAGGGCGGGCCCCAGCGGCCGGCAGGAAACGAGGTGGGTAGGGCGAACGTTGGTGTAGTAGCGGTCGCTGCTGCCCGCTGTGTTTGGCCGAGGTTTGGGTGGTTCGGCGGATGCCGGAATGGTTCACTTTTCAGAACGTCGCAGCAGTGGCTAGCATCTTGGGCGCTGGTGCTGCCTTGTGGGCTGCCGTGAACGCGAGAGGCGCCAGGCAGGCAGCGCAGGCTGCGCAAGAGTCCGCACGACGTCGGAGTCTGACCGAGGAACTGTCACGACTCTTACAGCGTAGCCGGTCTGTGGCATCAGTGCTACGCGCAGATGAGGTCTTGGCTGCACGGTACCTGGCCGATGAGCTGTATGTGGAGTTGCGGGCTGTCTGTTCAAGGCACGCCTTCGAGCAGCCCGAGGGGGTCCGCACCTCAATGCTCGCATCACAGCGCTATGCAGCCGAGATTGGGGAGGGGATGGGAGGCCCAGGCAAACTGAGCTCGACTGACATGGCCGCCGTGATTGCGAAGGCAGATGCCTGCGCGGGGAAACTGGCAGATGCTCTCGGGCATTGCCATGCGGCAGTAGACCGCGCAACCGTGGAGGAGACGTCATGAGCGAGGATAAGGAACTATCAATCGTGCGCGAGTTGATTGAGGCCACCAAACAGGACCGGTTGCACTGGGAGAGGCTAGTGGACCCGATATGCTTCAAGTTCCTCTCCAGCGTGCCGACCGGTAGAGCATTCGTTCTCACGGCTCCGCACCCAAAGGCATCGCCGACCTCCACAGGAGAGTTCATGCGTCTCGAGGAAGGTGTCCGTCTGCAGATCCGCGACAGGCAGGACCGCCTCCTTGCTGAGATCGGTGGCACGGGACCCGCAGACACGGAGCCGCCGCAAGACCCAAGGGTGGCAGCTGTGCGAGAACTCTTCGCGCTTGTGAGGGGGAAGGACGAGGAAGAGATCGGTCAGGTACTGGGGGAGCTTAGGGACCTCAAGACCTCCTGAATTTGGCGGGACGCAGGTCCTTCACGCATGACACAGTCTTCTCGGCAGGGCGCCGTCGGTCAGGACGATGCGTTCCATCAGTTGGATGAGGAGGTCGCGCTTGGTCTCCTGATGCTTCGGGCTGTCCCACAGGTTGCTGAGTTCGTTGGGGTCCTTCTCCAGGTCGAATAGCTCCCCGTAGGGTTCTCCCGGATAGGCTGTGATCTTGTGGCGCTCGGTCACTAACGTACGCAAGCGCAAGCCCAGATAGTCCTCGTCGTTCTCCACCAGCACGCTCTCCTGTACGGATGATGTCTCTCCCCTGAGGAGCGGCGCAATGGACGTGCCGGGCCACGGCGCGCATTGGTTCGGGGTCTCGGTCTCGGCGGGGACATGGCCTTCCGGGATCGGCACGCCGGCGATGTCCAGGACCGTGGGGGCGAAGTCGAGCATGCTCACCAGAGCATCGCTCTCCGTCCCCTGCGCTGTGCGTCCCGGCCAGCTCCAGATGAACGGGATCCTCACCAGTCCGTCGAAGTGGAAGGGGCCCTTGTTGACGATCCAATGGTCGCCCATCATGTCGCCGTGGTCGGAGTAGAAGGTCACCACCGTGTTGTCGCGGAGTCCGAGCCGGCCCAGAGCGTCGAGTACTCGGCCCAGATGATGGTCCAGCAACGAGATCATCCCGTAGGTCAGGGCGATGATGTCGCGGAGCTGGTCATCGCGCATCTTGGTCGGCTGGAAGCGGCCGCTGAGCGGCATCGGCTCGTGGAAGATCCTCGCATAGTGCGGGGGGAGCGTGCCGAGCTCGCCCTGGCGGCGCTGAGGTAGAGGAATGCTCGCCGCGCCGTACATGTCGCACCAGGGGTGTGGCGGGCAATACGGATGGTGCGGGTCGGGGAACGAGCACCACGCGAAGAAGGGTTGGTCAGCGGTTGCCATCTTCTCCAGGAAGGCGATCGTACGATCGGCAACCCACTTGCTGCAGTGCAGCTCCTCGGGCAGGGCCATCCTCCAGCTCTGTTCGGCGCCGGAGGCAGGCCGTTCGCCGGCTTCGGGTTGCAGGAGAGGCGGCGCCTCGGGATCTTGCTCTCTCAGCCACTGCATGTAGTTGCCCTCAAGCCCGGCGCCGTGCCCGACGGCCAGCTCCACCGACTGCAGGCCGAAGTAGGGAACAGGCACCGCGCTGAGACGTCCCGAGCGCCACATCGCCGCGCTCTCGGGATAGCACTCGGGCTGGAGGTCGGCGGGCGATACCCCCTTGGGTGTGCCGAACGGATTGAGGTGGATCTTGCCGAGCGAGTGCGTGCGGTAGCCGGCGTCCGCCAAGGCCTGGGTCATTGTCGGTAAGCGAGGGTCAAGCGGGATGCCGTTGGTCCTGACATGATGGCTCCGCGGAGTTCGGCCGGTGAACATCGTTGCACGCGATGGCATGCAGAGCGGGTTGTTGACGTAGGCTCGCGTGAAGCGAGTGCCCTCCCCTGCCAGGCGATCGATGTTCGGAGTCCGGACTACGGGGTTCCCCGCGCAACTCAGATGATCGGCGCGCTGTTGGTCGGTCACGAAGCACAGGAAGTTGGGTCGTCGATCGGCCATTCCGTTTCACCGTGTATTCGTCGGATTGGCGCCTGCTAGGGGACGTCGCGGTCGGCTGCAAGCTGGCCGGCGAGAATCCCGGCCGCCGCTGCGGCCTCGAAGAAGGCGGGATCCTCGTCCGGCGTCCGGCCCATGCTCTTCGGCCATAGGCCGCGTGCCTTGAGCCATTCGCTCGTCTGCGACGCATCCACGACGCGCAGGTACTCGGCGGCAAGGCCCGGGCGGCCGTCCGCGCGGGGGCACAGGAGCCTCTGTTGGGCTTCGACCAGAAGCTCGGGATAGCCTTCGGGGAACGCCACGATCGCCGGCACAAGTGCCGCTACCGTCAGCGCAGTCACGGTGTGGTGACTGATGCCCCGGTGTCGAGAGCGCTCATCGGCGAGACCAATCCGTGGGGCGATGACGCACCTGCCGTGAAGGCACTGGACGGCGTTGACGATCTGCCCCTGCTCGAGAGCCGTGGTGCCGAACGCCGTCCCGGTGCCAACGATGCCCGGGCCGGGCCCGACGAGAACGGCTCCCCCTTTGGCCAACGCCGCCGCCAATAGCAGTCCATCGTGAATCCCAACCGCCTCTGCATCCCCGCCGAAGGCGTGTCCACTCGTGACGGTCGCCCTGAGGAGCTCCCGCTCCCGTAGCGCAGCTACGGTGTCGCTGAGTGCGATTGGGAGCGCCGCAGCGTCGGTCATCACGTACGCGAGGGGTACGGCCGGAGCGGTGTTGGCGAAGGCCACGGCAGCCGGAGCGAGTGCACTGTGAAGTGGCAGAACGACAACAGGAGTCCCATGCAGCGACGCACCCTCCTGCAAGGCATCCCCCAGAGGCGAGGTGTCCTCGGCGCCTGCCAACACGCGCACTTGCAGCGGTGTATAGCGGAGCTTCATGATGTGACCAGCACCGGAGGACTGCCGCTCAGGGCGGGAGAGGTTGGCCACGACGAAGTGCCGGCCACCGGTGCCGAGCCCCAACTCCACGGCCGTTGTGTTAAGGAGCACCTCATCACCGGGGGCGCACTCGTTACTGAGAGCCGTGAAGCAGATGGCTTCTGCGAGGCCCTCGGGCAGCTCGACTTCGAGGAATTGGGCCCCGGCGCGCTCTCGGGCGATTCGCCTGACCACGCCACGCCGCAAACTGATCAAAGGCCGAGCACCTCATTGGGCGGTGATCGCCGTGCAGTTGCGCAGACAAGGGCTTGATTCCTTCGACCTGCGTTGCAGGTCAACGCGTGGGTATGCCGGAAACAGCGTCGGGCCGAATACCGATCAACGTAGATTGGGGGTCGTGCCTTGACGGAGTTCACGTTCTTCGACTGCAATGTGCGCATTGGTCGATCCTCCTCGCCTCGACCGGAGCACTTCTTCACGACCGACGAGTTACTACGGGAGATGGACCGGGCCGGCATCGAGGCGGCCCTTGTGTCCCACGCGTGGTCGGTGGAGTGGGCCCCCAAAGCAGGCAACGAAGCGCTACTTGCCGAGCTATCGGGCCAAGAGCGTCTGCGACCGTGCTGTGTGGCGCTTCCGCCCGCTACGCGGGAGCTGCCCCCTCCGCACGACTTCGCCCGGCAGGTGAGGGACGCTGGGGGGGCCGTACGCCTGTTCCCGAAGGAGCACCAGTACCTCCTGAACGACGTGACGGTCGGCCACCTGCTGGATGTCCTCAGCTCACATCAGGTGACCGTCCTCATCGACATCGGGCAAACGAGCTGGGGCGAGCTGACCAGCCTACTTCGGCGGCACCCGGCCCTCAACATCATCGTTCTGGGGGGGTACTACCGCATCGATCGCTACCTGTACCCCCTTCTGGAGCGCTTCGGCAATCTGTACGTTGAAAGCGGGACGTATGGGGTACATCGGGGCATCGAGGCAATCTGCCAACGCTTTGGAGCCGAGCGTCTCGTGTTTGGCACGGACCTCCCGATCCATGAGGTTGGTGGCCCCATAGCCATGCTGACCTACGCTCAGATCCCGCTCGAACAGAAGCAGCTCATCGCCGGTGACAACCTGCGCAAGCTGCTGGGGGAGGTGAGTTGACGTGAGTACCAGCGACCTGAGGGAGGCATGTCGTCTCGGGCGGGCTCTCGACGGTGAGACCGTCATTGATGGTCACGCGCACATGGGCCCGTGGTACAACTTCCACATCCCCGAGAACGATGCTGCGGGCATGATCCGGACGATGGACGCCGTCGGCATTGACGCCTGCGTGAGCAGCCCGCACGTGGCGATCGGCCCGGAATACCGCGAGGGCAACCGCCAGGTAATGGCCGCGGCCGACGAGTTCCCGGGGCGGGTCATCCCCTATGTCACGATCAACCCCAACTACCCAGAGACTGAGATCCGTGACGAGATCGCGCACTGGCACGAGCAGGGACGGGTGAAGGCCTTCAAGATCCATCCCTCGTGCCACAAGTACAAGGTCGATGGGCCGGGTTACAGGCCGATGTTCGAGTACGCGTGCGAGCACTCTCTTCCCGTGCTGTCGCACTCGTGGGCCGGAGACTCACACGCTGGGCCGTCGCTGCTCTCGAAGCTGGCGGAGGAGATGACGACCGTGAAGTTCATCGTCGGGCACGCGGCCTCGTCGTGGGCCATGATTGACGAGGCCTGTCAGGAGGCGAACAGCCACGACAACGTATTCCTGGACCTGACCGGTTCGCAGTTGCTGTACATGGCCCTGGAGGAAATGGTGTCCCGCGTGGGGGCAGAGAAGATTCTGTTCGGGACGGACATACCGTTCATCGACCCCCGGCCGGCGCTCGGCCGCGTGCTGATGTCGGGAATCGCTGACGACGAGAAGCGGAAGATCCTGGGCCTGAACGCTCAGCAACTCTTCGGTTTGTAGGGAACGCATGTGTCCGGTCACGTCGCTATCCACAGGGCACCGCGACGGGGCCGACATTGTTGAAGGTGAAGTGAGCCGGGCGTAGAACTCCCGTTCGGCGTAGGTCAGAAACTAAGTGAGGTGATGACGGTGGCCAAAGTGCCGGTCGTTGACGAGGACACTTGCACGGGTTGTGAGTTGTGCTGCGACACGGCTCCGAACACATTCGAGATGAATGACGACGGCGTATCTATCGTCAAGGATCCCGCTGGCGACCCCGAGAACGTCATCCAGGAAGCGATTGACGATTGCCCGGTGGAGGCCATCTCCTGGAAGGAGGACTGAGGCCTGCCGGTCAGGTCTATGACGAACACAAAAGCTTGGGCCGCAGCGCTTCCTTGGCTGCGGCCCGTTGCGTTCCGGACCAGTGCCGCCGCTCGGTGGATGCGGCGCTACTTCGACCTGACCGCAGCCGGCTGGAGAGGGACGGAGGTGTCGGCCGAGGCGGCGGAGACGTCACCGCTAGCGGAGACGACTACATCGAACGGGCGCGCCCAGGAAGCCGTCGGGGCAGTCACCGGGTACCCACCGTTGGCATTGGACCGGGTCAAGGTGAAGGCTTCTGCGAACGGGCCTTTTGCTGGTACCAACAGAGTGGCCGTGCCCGGAACGTCGCCCTGGCCGCGGAAGTAGTTGACGGCCACGGGGAAGCGGCCCGCCTTTGCGGTGCTGCCACCGAATGCTTCAGCCCCCGGCGGGCCGATTTCGTCGGAGACCAGCCTGCCTATCGGGATGACCGGGTTGCCGAAGTAAGCGTGGTTGGCGCCATCGAATAGGTGCAGGTCGAGGTCCCCGTCCGTGGCCCATTCCAGCACCACCGCCCATTCGGCAACATCGACCTGGCCGACGCCCTCGGTGCCGCTTACGCGCTCCCTGGCGATGACCTTACCGACTCCCACCTGAGCGGGAGCGAAGCGCCCGGTGGCATCTATGGAACCCATTGTCGCATCCTCGACCCGCCAGTCGAACTGCACGGCGGTACGAGGGCGGCCCAGGTCATCGAAGGCCGCGGCCGAGAACTGAACGGGGCTCCCCGGCACGGTTGCCGGCCGGTCCGCACTCACCTCGACCCGAACCACCCGAGCCCTCACGACCCTCACCGGCACGATCGCTTCCACGCCGCTCGGCGTATGCCGGGCCCTGAGGTCGGTTGCGCCCAGAGAAAGAGCCTGCACTCGGCCCGTCGCATCCACCGTGGCCACGGAGGGGTCGTCGCTCGAGACTTCGAGGCAGGCCCCGATGATTACCGCGCCCGTCGCGTCTTGCGCTTCTGCCACGATCTGGGCCAGTTCACCCACCAGCATGCGCAGACTCCCAGGCGAGGCAGCTATTCGGGCGACGACCTCAGCAAGCGTTAGCGCCAGGTCGGTCATCTGGCCGGCGACGATTGTGACGGGCTTCTGCGCTTCCGCCAAGGCCGGACCTTGCCCGTCCGGCTGTCCGTGTGCCGAGGCCCTGACTATCGCGGGCCCTTCCGGTATACCAGGAATGGAGGCTTGCGCCACGCCGCCGCCAGGGGGCCGGTTCAGGATAGTGTCAGGAACCAGCCGTCTTCCGCTCGCGCCGGCCGGAGTGTCCGCCGCAATGTCGGCCGCCCCTGTTGAGTCGTGGGACGACGCGGCGAACACGCTGATCCGGACGCTCTCAGCATGGCCCGGGATCTTGGCCGGCACGATAGCGCTCTGGGTTGGGAAGTAGACACCGACGTCGATCCCGCCGCTGGTGCCTGAACTATGGCCTCCCCCGCCGCCACAGCCCGCAGCGATGGCCGCGAAAGCTGCGGCCACGAGTCCCACAAGAGCGTAGCGTTGGCGCATCGTCGAACCTCCTGCATCGCGGCCAAAGGGGCTCGCCGGTCTCAGTCACCAAAGCGCCAGATCACACCGGCACCCAAGTCGAGATTGCCGCCGGACGCTTTGTCCATTGAGAGGACTGTCGTCAGGTCCTCGCCGAAGTGCTTGTAGAGCCGGAGGGTGGCGACGCCGGGGGCCTCCTGACGATCTGCATATTCCACGAACAGGTCGATCTCTTGTCGCTGGTAGAGCCCCGGGAAGTACAGCCCCGCGGTATACAGGTTGCGGTCAAATGCGTCTCGACCCACTTCACCGTAGACGTCCAGGGTCCCGTCGATGAGCGGGACTGCCGCATCAAGGCTGTAGCCTGGCCCGCCTTCGCCCTCGTGGGTCACGAGGTTGACGGCCGCCAGCCCACGCAGCACGGGGTATTCGGCTCTCGCGTACCAGCCGCGCGAGGTTGGGCCGATGATCGGGGACATCTTGCGGACATAGGCCAGGTGGATGTTGAGATCGTCCATGTTGGTGGTAAAACGAACGGCGTCCCCGGTATCGAAGGTCAGGACCGATCCGAGCCGGCTGTTGTTGACGGGACCTTCCAGGAAGCGCTGGCGGCCGGCGGTCACTTCGCCCCAGTCCTGGCGAAGAACCGCGAAGGCTTCCGTGATGTCGGTCCCATCGCCATACCACGTGGAGGTCCGGGTTGTGGCGCCGACCTCGACGTAGACGGGCCCCCACACGACGTGCGGTCGCACACGGAGACCAAACGAACTGCCGCCATCGCCGACGTAGGCGAATGCGTCAGCCGGGGTGTATGGGCCGAAGAAGTACTGCCGGTCCGGCAGTTGCGGCACTTGCCCCGCGATCCCGGTTGGGACGCCAAGACCGCCAGAGGACGCGTGCGAAGCCGTGACCGGTGCGAGTGTGTTGGGGTCCACTCCC
>CBFDAZ010000171.1:0-8890 GCA_965602825.1 uncultured bacterium | reverse complement strand
TACGAGGCCTCCGCGAGCTGAGCCACCATCTTGCGAACCCCGATGATCAGCAGGCCCAACGACGAGTCGGCCTTGGCCGTCAGGGCAATACATAGCTCGTCGCTGACTTTCGCCGCGACCACGTACCCCTGCTCGGCGCGGACGATTACTTCGCCCGTCGGTCCGAGGCCGAGGTCTTCGCCCATGCGGGAGGCCCGGATCGCGAGATCGGCTGCCGTCGCCGCCAGCGCGTCGGCGTCAACGCCGCCGGCCGAGTCAACATGAACCGGGAAACCGTCCACGGTCGCGACAAGTGCCGCCGAAATCTCCGGGCTGCGCTGCCTGAGCTGCTGCAAGGCCTCAACCGTCTTGTCTTGTGGTTCGCTCGCCAAAGGATTCACCCCGCTTATAGTCGCTGAAAGCGCCCTGTGCTCTGGTGCTGCCACCCGTCCGGTCAGACAGGGAAGTGCGTCGGTGCCTCTACGCGATCTTCACCGGTTCGGCGCTGTTGTCTGCCTGAGCGGCGGATCGGCTCTCGTCGTACCGCTGGAAGGCGCGCATGAGGAGCGAAGTGGCGTTCTCCGCCAGGGCTACCCGTCCTTCAACGCTCTGCGCGCGGAAGGCGTAGGAACCTTCGTGCCAGGACAGCATGTCATAGATCGCCTGGTCGCCGCTTCCCGCACCCGTAGTAGCCTCCACGACCTTGCCGTCCGAAAAGCAGATCCGGCCCCACTTCGCCCCGGAGGTTACGCTCAGGACCCCCGATTGCGTCTCGGCCTCAATCGCCTGGATGACGCCGGCAATCCCCACGGCTGCCAGGGACCCGGTCAATCCGGCGCCAGACGTGGCGATGGTCTGTCTCTGGGTTCGCTCGATGATTCCGTCCACGACAGCATGGAGTTCGGGGAAAGCGAAAGGCTTCGTCAGGTACGCATGCGCTCCCAGCCGGAGGCCCTTGACGCGATCGCCGAGCGAAGTCCTCACGGTGAGAAACAGGATCGGCACGGGCCGGGTGACGGGGTCCTCCCGGAGGCGCTCAGCGGTTTTGAAGCCCTCGATGTCGGGCAGCGACACCTCCATGCAGATGAGGTCCAATCGCTCGGACTGCGCGATGGCAAGGCACTCGACAGCGGAAGAGGCCGCCAGAACCTCGTAGCCCTGTCCGGTCAAGCCCGCAACGATGAGGTCGCGGACGTCGCGTTCTGGTTCCACGACCAAGATGCGTCCTGCCATTCCGCCGGATCTCGCCTCTCTGTCGGAGTTCAGCTCTGATGCAAGCTAGCCTGCCGGAGCCTCCTCGTGGGAGGCCATGGACCGATCTGCAGACACCTGGGCGGTCGGCGCTCTTCCAGCCCTGACGGCAAGACCCGCGGCGAAGCCCGAAGCAACAGCCGCCGCCAGGCACAGCCCCGTTCGTCGCGACATGCGGACGCGCCGGCCCAGGACCCAACCGGCTCCAAACAGGCTCAGGCCGCCAGCGACGGCGACCAGGCCGGCCGGTGAGGTGAGCCACTCGCGGGAGGCTCGAGGGCACTGCAGTCCGTCAATGACCGCCCCCGCGGTCTCCGCCACGAGTGAGCGCGCGGTCTCGGGCGCTGCGGCCAGGAACCGGTCGAGCAGATGGCGCACCTGCTCGCTATTCGGCGCTTTGTTCTCCAACCTTCTCTGCCTCCGACTTGCGTCCGCTGAGAGCGAGGGCCGCCAAGACGGCCGCGACCAGAAGGAAGAGGGCGGCCACCAACAGGTAGATCCACCAGCGCTGTTCGCTCGGCGCCAGACCTACCGCCTGGCCGATTGCCACACCCAGGAAGACGATGCCCGCTGCCAGGACCAGTAACGCCGAGCCGGCCAGTACGAGGAGGCGAACGACGTGCGCCCCGGCAGCTCGGATCGGGGCACTGACCCGCTCGCCCACCAGCCTCGCTGCCTGTTCGACCAGCTCAGCCGTCAGCTCCGAAAACGATTGCTCCTCGGGCGCCTCGAGCTTGTCGTCCAAGGATCAGTCCTGCCCTTTCCGCTGACCAAGCAGCAGTCCGCCAATGGCCAGGCCCACCCCAAGCGCGAGTCCGCCACCAATGGCGATCCACCAGTTGTCGATGAGGCAACGGACGTTCCCCTCGATCCTGGTGGCGGAGAGCACGCCGCACCGAAGCTCCTCCCCGGAGACCGTCTCTGCAACGATAGCGCCGGCGCTTGCCTGCTCCATTCTCGCTTCCCCGGCACGGACGAACGCCGCCGCCGATTCCCGCAGGACCGCGGTATCGGCCTGGAGAGAGGCCGTGGCTGACTGCCCGAACTCCGCCTGCTCGCAGATGACGGAGCCGGCGTACGAATGCTCCAGCCGGCTTGCGTCCGCCACGACCTTGCCGACCGCAGACTGGGTCACGGAGACCTGTTCAGCCCGCACCTCGGTCGTCAGGCCACCGCTGGATGGGGCTCCCTCGGCCTGGTCGATTGCGGACACCTCCCACATCAATGTACCATACTCGGCCCGCTATCGTCGGCGGCGAATAGCCGTGCCCACCTATGAATAGTGGGCCTGCCCCCGGAAATGCTCTCACGCGCGGCGGAGCTTCAGCCGAGCCTTCCGGAGCTTGGGTTCCAGAAGGTTGAAGGCGCCGTAGAAAAAGGCGGAGAGCGGCAGGTCCCACTCACCAACGTATTCAACGTACTCGGCCGCAAATCCTGCTTTGAAGCGCCGGAGTCCGGCCAGGTGGGGGTCGGTGTCGGGTCGATCGAGGGCTACGCCCCGGAAATCGTAGACTTCGCATCCCTCGTCCCGGGCCCACTGCATCATCCGCCACTGGAGTAAGTAGTTCGGCATCAGGTTCCGGAGTTCGCTTGAGGACGCACCGTACACGTACCAGCACTGACGGCCGAGGATGAAGTTGATTGCAGCCCCCAGAAGCCGCCCCTGATACCGAGCGACAAACAGGCGTCCCAACTTTCGGGCGATGATGCAGTCCCACAGATCCTCGAAGTACTGGCGGCCTCGCACGCTGAAGCCGTCCCGAACAGCCGTCTCCTGCAGAAGGACGTAGAACTCGTTCAGGTCGTTCCGGGTCGTATCGCCCGTGACTTCGACGCCCTTGCGGTCAGCGAGGCGGATGTTGTAGCGCGTCTTGGGTTTGAAGCTCGCCAGCAGGGCATCGTCATCGGTGAGGGGCGTCGTTCTCATCACGGCTCTTGGCTGAGTGCCCCCAAAGCCCTCGTCCTTCTCCGGTGCCGGCCGGAAGCCAGCTTCACGGAGGGCGGAGGCGGCGGTCGGGCTCGATACGGGCGGATCGATCTTGAGAAGGATTGCACGTTGGTCGCGGGCGAGCCCGCGCAGGCCGTCCATCAGGCACCCAAAGACAGAGGCATCGCCCGGATCGGTAACGGGCCCGCGCGGGCAGTAGATGATACTGCGCCGGAGCGGCGCCGGCCGTTTGAGTGCCAACGCCCCCCCGGTGATCCGGTCACCATCAAGGACGGCAAGGGTGTAGGGGGTCCATCCGGTACGCGATTTGACCTCCCCCCACTCCATGCACTGCAGCACATCCCCGGTGGGCTGGCTGCCGACAAACTCCCGCCAGCGTTGGGCTTCGTCAGCAGGGAGGAGCTCAGCCCGCACCGGTCACCTCCCTCGCGGAGGCCACCGGGGAGGTCGCAGTGCGGAAGGCGGCCAGGACGATCTTGCGGGCCACATAGCCCGCTACTTCGGAGCCAGAGCCGCCGTGTTCGACGATCACAGCACAGGCGTACCGGGGCTTCTCGTAGGGAGCGAAACAGACGAACCACGAGTGCGGCTTCTTGGTGGGGAAGGTCTCGGCCGAACCGGTCTTCGCGGCGACGCTATACGGCAGGTCGGCCAGGTCGGCCATTGGCGAGCGTGCGGTGCCGCGCGGATAGGTAACCGCCGCCCGCATTCCTCGACGGGCTGCTGTGAGGGTCTCGGGTTTGGCCTTAACTCGGTGGGGCTTCGCCACCGGCCACGCGGCGGAGCCAATCCCGGCCTCTGCAGGCCAGACGACCTTGCGGATGAGCCTAGCCCTCGGCAGAAGGCCCTGATTGGCGATCGCGGCGGTGACCAGCGCCATCTGCAGCGGGGTCGTGGTGAGTGATCCCTGCCCGATGACCAGGTTGATCGTGTCACCGGTGTACCACCGATTGTCATCGAACTGCGGCGCCTGTCGTTTCCACGCCGGGGTCGGCACGAGGCCTTCCTGCTCGTTCGGTAAGCCGCACCCGGTCAGCTCGCCCAGGCCGAAGTCACGGGCGTAGTTGGCGATCTCGTCCGCTGTGAGACCAGCCTTCCTGACCGTCTCCCAGAAGTAGACATCACAGGACTCCGCAATGCCGCGCTCGAAGTCGACCCACCCGTGCCCCTTCTCCTCCCAGCAAGTCTTGCGTTCGTGCCTGTCGCCAACGTAGATCCGGCCCGTGCAGTTGAAGACCGTTCCGAGGTTGATGTCGGCTTGCTCCAGAGCCGCGCAGGCGCTGACCATTTTGAAGGTCGATCCCGGCGGATAGAGCCCCGCGATGGCCCGGTTGAGCTCTGGGTCCCGGGGGTCGTCACGGATCTTAGCGTACTCCTCGGGGGAGAAGCGCCGCACGTACTGATTGAGGTCCACGGCAGGGAGGCTGGCCATGGCCAGAATCTCGCCCGTCGGGGCATCAAGCAGCACGGCGGCGCCGCCATTGCACGGACGATTCGGCTCGGTGCGGAACGGGTGGGCCAGCGCGGCTTCCGCCACACGCTGCAGACGGCGGTCGATCGTCAGGTATACGCTGGCGCCGCGGATCGGCGGGATGCTTCTGATGAGCCGCAAAACGCGCGTCACATCCATCTCAAACTCGTCGGCGCCGCGGCGGCCTTGAAGTATGGGCACCCTCTTGTCCCCCACCCTCACCAGTTGCTCGCCCATGCGCTCGACTCCGGTCTTGCCATAGATGGCGTCATTGGCGTAGATGGCCTGATCTGTCGACGAGTCGGCCAGCCTGTTGTCTGGGTCGCCAGGGGGGTCGTCGTACGTGAGGTCGCGGACCTCCTCGTACTCATCCCAGGATATGGCGCGAGCATAGCCCAACAGATGGGCGGCGAGCATGCCGCCCGGGTAGTGGCGGCGGAGGGCCTCGACGGGCCTGATTCCGGGCATGTCGATGCGGTGTTCGGCAAGTCGAATGGCGTGCAGACGGTCTATGCCGTCACCGATCCCGGGGAGGACAACGTCCGGCGCACCGATCGCGCGGGCCTCGTCGATAGCCTCCTCGACTTCCGGTGTTGACACGTCGAGCACGCTCGCCAGCAACACGACAGCCTGGTTGAACTCCTTCTCATCGCGGGGCAGCTCAGCGGGGGTGACCTGGACCTGATAGACGACCTGGTTGTCAGCCAGGACTTCCTCGTTGCGGTCGTAGATGGTTCCGCGGGGTGCAGGCGTCCAGACAACCCGCGTCCGGTTTTTCTGTGCTTTCTCGTCGTAACTGGCCCAGCGGGCGATCTGCAGGTGCCACAGGCGGCCAGCCAACACGGCCAGCACGGCGATCAGCGCAGCACGTATCACCGTCAGTCGAGCCTGCAGCAACCTGGGTTCCAAGGCGCCTCCCTGTCAGGCAGCAACGGGTCGGGAAGTAGCGTGTGCGCACTCCGGGCGCGCCCGACGGAAGTGGCAATGGGCGCACCGGCGGAGGTCAACCGTCGCTATCCGTTGGAGTGGTTCATGTCTTGCGGCCGGGATGCCTTCGCGATGCCTTGGCGGGTGCCCTTTGCTCCTCCACACCCCGTCATCTCATCCGGCGGGCGCCTGCATATCTGGGGCCGTAATACGCGGAGTCGAGGGAGTCGATCTTGACTCCCGATCGCGGGTTGGAGGCGTGGATGAACTTGTTGCCACCCACATAGATCCCAACGTGGGATATGCCCCGGCGGTACGTGTTGCGGAAGAAGACGCAATCACCCATGGCCAGCTCGCTTCGCGATACAGGAATCCCCTGGCGGTACTGAGCAGCGGAGCTCCGGGCCAGTTGGATGCCGAGTTCTCGATGCAACGAGTAGACCAGACCGGAGCAATCGAAGCTGCCTCCGCCGGAACTGCCGCGTGAGTAGCGCGTGCCGAGGAACTTCATGGCTTCGCGGACGAGCTGGGCCCCGAACCCCGACCCTGCGGCGCCTACGCCGCGTGCCGACAACCCGCTGGCGCCCGATCCGCCGCTCAGCCCGTGCTTGCGGGCCGCCCTGACTTGACGCTGCTCGCGGGTGTCGATAAGCCATGAGGCGGCCCAGGCCTCCCGGCCTCCGTCCAGGCCCACCTTGTACCAATCGCCCTTCTGGTCGAGGACCACAACCTGGGTGCTCAGGAGCGCCTTGCCGACCACATCGTGCTCTTCACTCGGGCCACTGCGAAGGTTGATCTCCGTACGCGCGACCCACCCGACCTTGACTTCTACGGGCTCGCCACCCTCGGCGGCCATGATCTCGCCGCTCGGGCCATCGAAGTCCAGGATCCAGCCTGCCATCCAGCCGTAGGAGCCGCCAGCAATGCAGACTTTGCACCAGTGGCCGCTGATGTCAGTCACCGTGACCTGGGTTCGTCTGCCAAGAACCGCCTTGACCTCATGCTCGAAGCCGGGCCCATACCGCACCCGCGCTCCATCCTCGTCCACCCACGCCGTGCACTCGGTCAGTGCGGTGCCTCCGCGGTACTGCCAGGTCGGCGATGGGAAGTCCTTGATGGGTGGGGGGGACGCCACGGGCGCCGACTGACTGCCCGTTCCACTCGGGTACTTGACCAGCCAGCCCGCGATCCACCCCGTCTGGCCGCCATGGACGCGGCCCTTGAGCCACTGGTCCTTCTTCTCGAACACGTAGAGCGCCTGGCCCTTCTTCAGCCGTGCCCGGTAGTCGAATCGAGTGCCCGGGCCGGAGCGCAGGAAGACGGTGTCGGCGTTCACGAAGACCTTCGCCGTGGTCTGGGTAGCGCCGCCGCCCTGCTCGAGGGCCGCCGCGAGCCGTTTCCCGGTGGCGACGTCGTCTGTCAAGAGGCTGGTGTGTATCCAGCCCTCGCCGCCCGGCGTCTTGACCTTCGCCCAGTCCCCCTTGCGCTCCAGGAGGTACACCTTGGTGCCGGAGGGCAGGGCCCCGTATACCCGGTAGTCCGTGCCCGGGCCGCTCCGCACTCTGGCCGCCGCCACCTTGATCCACGCCGGGCTGCCTTGCTCGCCGTTCGCCCTGCTGGTGCGCGAGTTCCCGTTGGCCTTGCCCGCGGAGGCCGCGATTTTGCGCCCCAACTCGGCCGAGAACTGGAGGTACTTCTCCATCATCCAGCCCCAGGTACCGTTCGGCAACTTGCCCCAGCACCAGCCGTCCCGGAAGGCGGTGACGAAGACCTTATCGCCCCGGTGCACCGTCCCGATGTTCCGACGGTCGGTGCCCCGTCCCGATCGCACGATGAGCGTCTCGGGAATGACCCAACCTTCGTAGACCTTGGCCGCTACGGCACTGGGGGACAGAACCGAGAGGAGTACCCAGAAGGCCGCAAGTGCGATCGGTCCGCATTTCATGGTTCAGATGTCCGTTGTGCGCTGGCCGCTCCGGTGCCCGTACATATACCTTCGACCGACTGGCCTGTCAAGGTAGCCCTGGCACCGACCGCCGTCCTCCCGCCAATGCGATCTACCATGGATGAGCCTGCACATGAGGTACAACGCGCCCGTGAACTCGAGTCGCCGACCCATGAGCGCGTACGCGAAGGCGTGCCCCCGCCTTCGGGGGATGTTCTTACGACGCTCCGGCGGCGCCCAAGGTTCGGTCAGGCTGGTTCGCCCTCGGACGCCTCTCGCGTCTCCCCGGCAGGGAGCCGCCCGGCGAGGAAGAGCGTCGTCTCTCGGGCGTTGTGCGGCAGATACTTCTGCCGGAACTCCTCGAAGTGTGGGCGTAGGATTCCGGCCACATCTCTGATGTGTTTTCGCCGGTTACTGGTCATGAACTTCACGGTCGTGATGACTGCACCATCGGGGGCCAGTAGTGGCAACAGTGACCGCACGAGTTCTGCCGACTCGACCGGATCGCGGTTGATGTCATTAGTGATCAGGTCGAAGGCTGCGGACGGGCACCCCTCCAGGTACTCCTCCGCGCGTCCGCGGAAGTGCGTTACGTTCGGCAGGCCGGCAACCTCCGGCGCGAGTTCGGCGGGATCGACCGCCACCACCTGGGCTCCCTGCGCTGCGAGTACCTTGGTCCAGCCGCCCGGCGCGGCGCCCAGGTCCAGCGCGCGGGTAGTGCGATCGACGGTGACGGGGAAGGCCGCCAGTGCTTCCCGCAGCTTGGCCTCGGCCCGGTTCAGGGGTCTTTTCCCCGGAGCGTACTTGCGCATCTTCGTGATGGTCTTGACTAGCACCCGGTCGCGCGGCACGCAGCCCAGGAAGGCGATGTCCTGGTAGATCTCCGCGAATAGCACGTAGTCCGGCTCGTCGAAGGCAAAGGCCGCCGGAGTGTGCTTCTCCAGGTGCAGGCCGATCTCGCGCTGGACATCCTGCGAGGAGAAGTCGTGGTCGCCGCGTCGCTTGCACGCCACCCGGAAGGTCTCCCCCTCTGCGAAATCGACGAGTCGCAGTGCCGCGTGGTAGAGGGTCTGCAGGTGCTCAACGGCCGGGCCGATGGAGGCCTTGACCGTGACGGGGACACAGCGGGCGATGGTTGCCGTCTCCGCCGACCGGATGGCTGCCAGGACTTCGTCAGTGGTGCCGACGCCGACCTCGACCAGGAGGTTGCCCTTCATGTAGAGCGGCCGGGCGTCGATGTCGCCCAGGATCTTGCGTAGTTCGCGCCGGGCCTCGCCCTCGCGTCCGGCGGCGCAGGTGACGATCAGGGCGGGTGCCTGAAGGGCCTGGATCGTCTCGTGGTTCATCATCCCCGTGACTCCTCCACGTC
>CBFDAZ010000170.1:0-8900 GCA_965602825.1 uncultured bacterium | reverse complement strand
CAATCATTTGGCGGCTACGTCGCAATGATCGCCTTCAGCATCTACGCAGCACGGGGCTACTTCGCGACCGCCTGGCGGCGGATCATCGGCAGGGCGCCCCCGGAGGTTGACAGCGATGAGCCGCTCCGGTATCGCGCCGCCTTTCTGCTCTTCGCGATCCCTGCGCTCTACTGCGTGTCCGTCGGCATATCACAACGAATGGCCGCGTGGGTGTCGATCGCGTTCTTCGTCCAGTACTACGCCATGCACCTGATGGTGGGGCGGATCCGGGCTGAGATGGGTCTGCCGACCCATGAGATCGAGCGTCTGGGGCCGACGGTAATGCAGGGCAACATTATCGGTCCGCGCATCCTGGGCAAGCAGAACCTCACTTCGCTCTCGCTGTTTTTCAGTTTCACGCGCGGGCTCCGGAACATCCCACTGCCGCACCAATTCGAGGGGCTCTTCTTCGAGCACAAGGTGGGCCTGAACGGGCGGAAGCTGATCCTCTGGTCGATCGCCGCGCTCGTGTTCGCGCAGGCGTGGGCGTTGCTCTGGCCGGTGGTGATCGGCTACCGGTATGGGTGGGGTGCGGAGTGGTCGTGGTGGTGGCCGTGGCAGAACACGGAAGCCTGGAACCAGCTCGCCAACTGGCTGGCGCGCAACGAGGGCTTCAATGTGGGGCGATGCGTGGCTTCGGTGGTGGGGTTCCTCGTCTACTTCGGGCTGATGACCGTGAGGACGCGGTTCGTCTGGTGGCCGATCCACCCGGCGGGGTTCGCGCTCTCAACCACCTGGTTCATGATGCACATGTGGTGCCCGATGTTGATCGCCTGGGTGCTCAAGAGCCTCGTGGCCCGCTACTCGCACGCAAGAGGCATGCGCACGCTGACGGCCGCGGCCTACGGCCTGATTCTGGGAGATATCACCACCGGCGCCCTGTGGATCATCTACTCACTTCTCACTCACGTGGAGGTCTACCGATTCTGGCCGTAGTGCGATGGTGTACTGCGAGGCAGGGACTGGGCGGTCCATTCGTTCGCGAGAGGGTGAGCCTGTCGGGGCCGAAGCCCACGATCCGGCCCACAACACCAGCATCCTGATCCCACACGAGACGCTGACCCGAGTCCAGGCGGTCGTCGGGAGCACATACGGGATCGAGCCGGTCCTGGAGGTGGCAGGCGATGTTCGAGGCAACTCCCACTGCGCAGCCCGACGCGCAGCCGGCCCCGCTGATGGGCGTGGGTCCGTCGGGGATACTGCTCTTGCAGCAGTGCGTCGCGGCCGGTGCGGAGGCGGTGCTCTGCGCCGACCGGCACGATCTGCGACTCGACATCGCAGCCAGGCTCGGGGCAGCCGCGACCGTGAATGCCGAACGCAAGGACCTCAAGCGTGCGACGCAGGAGCTGCTTGGCGAGGCCGACGCCTTCATTGATGCGACGGGCTGGGACGTGTGCGATGTCGGCATGCGGCTTCTCCGCGCGGGGGGCAAGGTCATAGCATACGGCGTCCCCGATTCGGGGGTGCACTATGATGGCACCCTGGCGTACTTCCGCAACATCCGGTTCCTGACGAAGTCGTCCAGCTACGCGAGCCCGCCAATCGAGGACACGGGCGAGCGCATACACCGGCTGCTGCGTGAGAGGCGTATCGACCTGCGGACCTTCGTCACCCATCACTTTCCGCTGAGGGTGCTGCCGAGGCTGTGCGGATGGCCCTGGAGCAACCTGACGAGGTCCTGGGCATGGTGATCGACGTGGCGTAGGGAGGGCTCCACCCGACGAGGGAGCCTCGCGGCCCCGCCCCGTGGTCCCCCAGTCGCCGTGGTCGTGCTTCTGTCTTCTATCTTCTGGATTCCGCCGTCCTCCCCGGCAGGACTGTGGCCTCCTGCCGTCGAATCCTCCCCCTGAGGGTCACGTACAGGGGCTGGCCTTTGTGCGCGAGGGCGAAGAAGCTCCGGCAGACGCCGAGAAGCTCCTGATCCAGCGACGGTTCCCCGAAGCCGTGGACCTTCTGCCGCCTTGGGTCGAACAGTGCCGCCCGTCATCGCCGATCTGCAGAGCCAACTCGGTCGCGTGCTACGGCCGCAGAAGCCCGGCCGCAAGCGCAAGGCGAATAGGTATGGTGTCCCCCGATTTGGTGCTCTGGGCATGAGGGCGGTACGCATTGCCGCGGCGAGTCTTGCTGTCGTACCGGTGTGGGGCTGCAGGCGGCTTCCGTCGGGCCCGCCGCCTGTGGGGCCACGAGTGGCTGGGAGTCTGCGGCCTCTGCCGGAGGACGCCGTGTGCGGGGACTACCTCCCGAACGAGGCGGACAACGTCGAGCCGAGTCCCTCACCGGACCTCGCCGAACGGGTGGCTGCGGCGAGAGAGGGCCGCTCGCACGTGGAGTTGGCCTACTCGCCCGATGGCGCGGCAGCCCTTCTATACCCAGGCAGCTCCGAGGAGGGCCGCGTCGTCCTTCGTGTGCTCACCGCAGAGGCAGAGGAGCGTATCGACGTTGGGATGCCCGCCAAGACTCAGCTCACGGCGCTATGGGGCCCGGCGGGCCGTCACATCCTCGTGCTCCCGGCTAACGAGCAGCGAGACGAACTGACTATCGTCTGCCTCTCGTTCCTCAACGGATCGCTCACCGTGGCGGGCACGGGCGTCGGCCCGGCTGGCAGCGGGTACTGGTACATTGGCCCGTTCAGTCCCGACGGCCACCGCGTGTTCTGCGGACCCACGGGACAGATCTGGACTGTCTCCGTGCCTGACTGCGACTTCTCTCTGCTGTATACCCCCCCGCCTGTGCCGCAGCCAGAGGGGATTATGTATGGGAAGATGTCGCTGTGGGGGTCGCCGACCCCCTCGCCGAGCGGTCAGTTCCTGCTGTTTACCAGTTGCCCCCCAGACAACTACAGGGCCGATGCCTTATGGCTGCTTGACGTGCGGACGAGGCAGTGCCGCTTGGTGACGTGGGAGCCCAAGAGCCTCTACCACCACTTCGCGCTATGCTGGGGAACCACCGACAGCTCATTCACGTTTATGCGGGTTACGGCGGAGGAGGGGACCCAGTATTACGAGCTGACTCTTGACCCCGGCATCTGGACCAGGGGCCCGTCTCTGCCGCCCGGCTAGGGAGCGGCTCGAGCAGGTCGCTCTACGCCGGGCCGCGGAACCCTCCAGCGCGTAGCACCCCTAACGGGGGTCAGCAAGAAAGGCCAACGGCCGCTCTATGCACGTGCTCGGACGGCGATGGTGGACAATCGGAAGAGCGATCTGTCGGCGATCTGCAGCTTTGAGTACACGCGGACGGCGGCGGGCGATCCGGTGAAGATCGTGCGGGAGGATGGAGGGTACACGTACCACGACTACGATGCGCTGCACCGGCTGATCGGTGAGGAGCAGTTCGCGGCGGACGACACGTCGCTGTATGCCCTCGACTACACGTACGATGCTGCGGGCAACCGGCTGTCGAAGAGCTTCAACGGAGTCGATACCTACTACAGCTACAACATGCTGAACCAGACAAATCGGGGGCCATGTGCATCTCTTGTCGCGGGGCGGGGCGGCGGGTAGTATGTCTTCATGCCTCGGTTAGCGCGGGTAGTGGCGCGACTTATTGGCCGGGGAGCCCTCGGCCGAAGCCATGGCAGCCCTTCGCCGACACGAGCGGACGGGGCGCCCCCTGGGATCGATCTCCTTCATCGCGGATCTCGAGAGCCGACTCGGTCGCGTGCTACGGCCGCAGAAGCCCGGCCGCAAGCGCAAGGGGAAATAGGTATGGTGTCCCCCGATTTTATGAGGTCATGCACGCGGATCAGACGTACTATGGAGGGACGACCAACCAAAGCGTCGCGGAGGGCGTCGTTATGAAGGGCCCCCACACAGTCCAGGTGCACCTCGGTCGCGCCAGGGCGGCACCCGACACGCCGGAGAACACTCCGTAGTGAGGCGACGTGCTGCGGCGAGGCTTCTGCCAAACAGCTAGGCGCTGTTCGGAGATAGGGATTGGCCCGGGCACTCGTCGTGGGACGGATGGAGGCAACGATGGTTCTCCGGAGAGCAAGCCCGGTCCGAACCACGGTCCGGCGGGCCGTATCAGCGAGCGTGGCGGTCGCCTTGGCGCTTCTCTCTATTGGCGCGACCAACTCCGGCGCTGGACCTGGGCGCGCACCGCTTGCGCCTTGGCGGTGGGCGGAGTCCGCCGACAGTGTGGCCGTGTTCAGCATCCACGTACAGGCCCAGGGAGACCCCGTGGCCGTCGGGGGCGTCGTGGTGCTCAAGGGGGGACCACAGCCTCTGGATGTCCCAGCCTCAGAGGCGCCGCTTCAGACGCTATCATCGGGCTGGGTGGAGGCGTGGGGCACACGGATTGACGTGGACGGTCTGCCTCGCTCCTACATCGCCTTCATAGGCGATGAGATCCCGGACGGCGCTCAGTTGGTACCAGTGGGATCCTCGGAACGGCCTCCAGCGACGGTAGGGTCGCCAGGCTTCGTGAATGCCGCGTTGACCGCCCAGCTGCGTTCGATCTTCATCGAGGCATCTGAGGACCCCTCCGCCTTGGTCGCGACGACGGGCGGCATGGCGCTGCTGCTATCTCCACGGCAACCGGACCCTTCGGTGGAGGGGGCCTTGGCTCGGCTTGCAGACAGCGAGGAGGGCATCGCCAGGGCGCTGGGGGCCAGTGGCCAGGCGCTCTACGGACACCCGGTTTCGCTCGGCGACGCGGTGGTTGCGATCGAGCGAGAGGACATCCGGCCGTCTCTGCTGGCCCACGACGTGTGGACGTGGGTCGGTCGTGCTCTGCGAGCGTGCTCTGGTGGGGCCGCACTGCCCGTACTTGACGGCCTTCTGCAAGGACGCGAACAGACGAAGCTCGCGCGGAATGCACACAACGCGCTGGCGGACAGCGCTCTGCCCGAAGCGGTCCAGTTGGTCGCTGGGCGGCTCGGGAACATGGGGGACGCCGTTCCGCAAGGCACTGCTTGGGCCCTGTCCGGGTTGACTCTAAAGCACAGTTGGAACTACGTGTCCGCGGCACCCGACGCCGAGAAGGAGCAGGTTAGGCAGCAATGGCGGGGTTGGTGGGAGCAGGAGGGGAAGCCGCTGTTTGAACGGACTCCGCCGCCTCCCGAGCCTCCCAGTGGCCCCGGGGACCCCATGCGACTCGCGCTCGCGGACACCGGGGTGGGGCTTGAGGACGTGGGGGGCTCGACCGTGAGCGAGGCAGCCGTGGCGTTGGCGTTGGCCGAGGGGATTCTGGTCGCACTGGACACCGCGCTCCCGCTCGAGGCAGCACTAGGCCCGGAGGTAGCGGGGTTCCCCGAGACCCCGACGGTGAGGGACGTAATCGAGATGATCGCCCGGGCTGCCGAGGGCGACCCACATGTGTGGGAGTGGGGAGCGGCAATCGGCGAACCGCCGCCACAATGGGCTCGGGGCCCAACTACGCCGGAGGTCACGGCGGAAGAGATCGCTGGGGTGCTCGAGCGACTGCCGGAGCCCGTGGCCGACCAACTGCGCAGACGGCGCCTGATACCAGCCGAGTCGCTGGCGGCGGACGACTGGGAGATCGTGCGCGCAATCGGCCGAGGGCGGCTTCCGCCTGACGTGGACGGCACGTCCCTCATCGACCTGCCTCGGGAAGATCTCGACGTGATGGTGGACTGGGAGATCCGTGTCGACATTGAGCGAGAGGACAGGGATGCAGTCAGCGTCTACTTCGGTCGAGGGAACCTCAGCTACCAGCCGATCCGGGCGCACTGCCACTCGCCCGTGGCGCCCAGGGAGTGGGAGCCCGAGGACTTCCAGAGGTCTCGCTGGTACAGCGAGAGGCTGGGCAACAGGGGCGGGCCGTTGGGGGTTACCGATCACACACTCCCCTATTGGCAACTGCGCTTCGCGCTCGAGGCCGCCGAAGGTGTGTTGGTGGACCACGCGCGGCGTCCTCTGCCGGCCGGCGGCACGATTCCGCTCCCAGCCGGCCCAGCATCGGTCGCGGATCTTGCCCAGCTCGTGGCGAACGCCGAAGGCGGCGTCGATTGCCACGTGCATCCCGACCTGGCTGCCATTGAGGTCCTACTCGTCGGACCGGCGGCAGCGGCAACGGTGGCCAATGTCAAGCTCGCCATTGCAGAGACAGTCTACGGGGAGTGGCGGTGTCTTGACGACACGCTCTATCTCGGGACTGCAGTCTTCACTCCGGCGCAGCGGGAGCGCAGGGCGGCCAACGGGTCTCGGCGCTGGGCGCCGCGACTTGCCCAGTACTGCCGGGAGTATGATCCTGAGATCTTCCGACTGTGGCAGGCCTACGCCACGCTCGGCGTTGGGGGCGACCTTGGCATCCTCCCGTTGGAGCTGCAGCAACCTCTACGCCTCGAGTTGCGGACCACGCCGTCGCACCAGAAGGAGTACAGAGACGGATTGTGGGAGCCTTGGAATGATGGATCGGTGCGCGGCACGGCCCGTCTCGTCACCGAGCTCTTCATTGTCCACCAGGACGAGAGCCGGTCCGCCTCACCGGCCTGGGGCGCAGTGTGGGTCGAGCCCGGGCCGCTCGAGTACCCACTCGACCTGTTTGCCACGGCCGGTCGTTGAGCGATCCGACGCGCTCAGAGCTTGGGGCATAATCCGGGGGACACCATACCTGTTTCTTGACGCGGGGCGGGGCGCCGGGTAGTATGTCTCCATGCCTCGGTTAGCGCGAGTAGTGGCGCGACTTACTGGCCGGGGAGCCCTCGGCCGAAGCCATGGCAGCCCTTCGCCGACATGAGCGGACGGAGCGCCCCTTGGGATCGATCTCCTTCATCGGCGATCCGGCGAGCCGGCTCGGTCGCGTCTTGCGGCCACAGAGACCCAGCTCCAAGCGTGAGGCGGAATAGGTATGGTACTCCCCGATCTGGTCGCCACGTTCTTGATCGGGCTGTCCGTTGCCGGCTCGGCCCAGGAGGGCCTGACGGTCCGTGCCGTCTCCCCGCGCGCGGGGCTGCTGTTCACCGACAGCGAGCTGGTGGACGTGCGCGTCGCGGTGAGCCGCGCCGCCGGGCCCATCACGGTCGAGTACAAGGTCGCCGAGAGCGAGGGCCCGTGGCACGCGTCGGGGCGGGTCGAGCTGGCCCAACTCGACGCCGGCACCGCCGAGAAGCCGCTGCCCCTGGACCTGCCCGGGCGCGGTCTCTACCACCTCGAGCTCACTGCGAGAGACGCGGACGCAACCGCGAAGGCGGAGACGTGGATCGCGGTCGTCTTCACTCCTGCACCTCCTGATCCCGAGTCGCCCTGGGGCATCTTCTACGCGCCCGACGGCACGCGGAAGGATGACCCAGAGCGCGGGCGCGACCTGGCGTTGAGTCATCGGCTGCTCGGCGCCTCTTGGTCGCGCTTCAACTTCTGGGCCTTCAGCTTCGGCAAGGTGACCGTTACCCAGGGCCCCGACCCCCAGGTCACCGCCGACTACTCGCTATGTAAGAGCCTCGCCGGTGCACTACGCGGCGAAGGCATCTCCATCATGGGCGAGATCGCCCAGTGCCCCCGCGAGCTGTCCTCGCGGCCGGACGACACGGAGTCGAAGGGCGATGCCGGGCCGATCTACAACCGGGTGAAGCCGGCGGATTACGCGCTCTGGGATCAGTTGATGGAGAAGGTTGCCGCCGACTTCCGCGAGGAGATCGGCGTGTGGGAGATCTGGAACGAGGCCAACCTGCACGAGACGTACTGGACGGGCACGGTCGAGGACTTCGCCGAGCTGGTGAAGCACACGAGCGCCGCCCTGCGTCGGGGCAACCCCGAGGCGAAGATTGCGGCGGCGGGCTTTGTCGGCGGCCATGACTTCGCGGACCGGCTGTTCGAGCTGGGGATGGGGCAAGACATCGACATCCTCTCGGTCCACTACACCGATGAGAACGCCCACTGGATCGAGCAGTGGTCGGTTCTGCTCAAAAAGCACAACCTGGACCTGCCGATCTGGAACACGGAGGAGCGCAGCGAGATTCCGCTCCGCGACCTCTCCAGCCCTATCGAGCGATCCTTCAAGTTCATCCACGTCCTGATTGGGTACCCAGACTACCGGCCGCTCGTGCGGAGGGACCTGACCGTCTTGCCGGCGGGCATCAGGTTCTCGGTGGGCGCCCACTGCATCGGCACCGCAGAGTTCGTCGGCCTCAACGACAAGGTGCCCGGCTGGGACACGCGCCTCTTCCGGCGGGGCGAAGAGACCATTGTGGCCTTCGACCGCGCACCTGTGGCCGCGTTCTTCACCGAGGTCCCCAACGTGACGCTGGAGTTGGAGCCGCTCCACGCCGCCCCGCCGACCCTTACCGACGCCTGGGGCCGATCGCAGGAGCTGGAGGTTCGGGACGGCCGCTGCGAGGTTGCTCTGACCAGCGCGCCGCTCTTCCTGAACGGTTGCCGGAAGGTCGAGATCGTCGCCGTCGCGTCCCAGGAGGCCGGGCCGATGGTCGTCGCCGAGGCCGAGGAAGGCCGCTGGAGCCGAGCCTGGGGCGTGTCGCAGAAGGGGAACTTCTCCGGCGGAGCCACGCTCGACATCTGGAGCGACGCGGATCCGGGAGACGAGGGGCACTGGGTGGAGGTGGACCTGGACGTGCCGGTCGACGGGCGGTACGAACTGATCTTCTCAGGCAACGGTCTCTCGCGGCTCAGGACACCGAGGTCGCTATCGCCCTTCACCTGGAGCCTCGATGGCGGCGAGGAGCACATGGCCGACGACGCGCTTCCCACGCTGCCGGCCTACCCCGCCCTGGGCGAGCCGCCGAGCATCCTCGGCGAGGTCGACCTGACGGGGGGGCGGCACACCTTTCGCCTCAAGCTCACCGCCCGCCGCGACGTGCCCGACCAACGCTGGGCGCTGTGGGTGGACGCGATTGTCCTGCGCCCGAAGTAGCGGCAACCCGGCGATGCCGCTCTCAGCTTCTGCGC
>CBFDAZ010000169.1:0-8955 GCA_965602825.1 uncultured bacterium | reverse complement strand
GGGTGTCCCGTTCGCTCCTGAAGCCGGGTCAGCCGGTCAAGGTAGCGGTGGAACCAGGGAACCCCGTCTCCTCCACCCGGTTCTTCAAGCTCGACAGCGCCCAGTGCATCGGCCGCAGCAATCTCTATCCCGGCCTCGCGGCAGTCTGCAGCGACCGGACGCGTCCGAAGATCGGCGACCTGTTTGTGTTCTTCGGCGACATCCACACCCACAGCGGCTGGCCGGAAGGCGGCTGCGGGATGGGGACGATCGACGAGAACTACATCTACGCGCGAGACGTGGCCAACCTCGACCTCTACTCGCTCACCGACCACGATACCCAGATCATGGCGTCGGACTCCTGGGACGGCCAACTCGCCAAGGCGGCGGAGTACGACGAGCCGGGGCAGTTTGTCACCATCCCCGCCTACGAGTGGACCTCCAGCCTCTACGGCCACCGGAACGTCTACTACGGCGCCGCCGAAGCGCCGATGTTCCCGTGCCGACACGAAGGGGATTACTGGTCGCCGACCCACGAGACGCCGGAGCAGCTCTGGCGGCGGCTTGACGAAGCGGGCGTACCGGCGATCACGATCCCCCATCACCCCACGGCGACCTCGCATCCGCTGACCTGGGATTACTTCAGCCCCCAGTACGACCGGCTGGTCGAGGTCTACTCGTCGTGGGGGAATCATGAGATCCCCCTCAACCCGATGCGAGGCTACGGCAGCGACCGCTACGAGCACCTGTACGTGCGCGACGCGTTGGCGAAAAGCTACCGGTTCGGTTTGATCGCGTCCAGCGATGGTCACGACGGGCATCCCGGCAACGCGCAGAGCCCCGACGTCAAGCACCACCACTTGTACCACCATCTTGGCAGCGGGAGGATCGCCGTCCTGGCGCCGGAGCTCACGCGGGAAGCAGTCTTCGATGCCATGCGGAACCGGCGCTGCTACGCCACGACCGGGCCCCACATCGCGATGAGCGTGACCCTGAACGGCCACCCGATGGGCAGCGCGCTCTCCGCGCAACAGGTCACGTCGGCGCCGGTCGTGCAGGCGGTGATCGCGGCCCCCTGGATCATCGACCGAGTGCAGATCGTGAAGTCGGGGGCCACCGTCGCGGATTTCGGCGCCGCCCGGCCCGCGATGGAAGCTGAGTTCCTCTGGGTTGACGAGCAGTTCCAGCCCGACCAACCGGCCTACTACTATGTGAGATTGACGCTGGTTGACGGGGAGATGGCGTGGTCGAGCCCGATCTGGGTAGCGCCGGAGTGACCGAGACCCGCCGGGAATGCCCTGGTATCTCCGAGCACCGCGCCGCACGAATACGGCGACCCCAACGGCACACTCCCTCCGATCGCCTGTAACATTCCCCGTCGCGATGGCATCATGCCAGGCAACTGCGCAGCACGCGGTTGCTAGGTAGAGAGGAGTGGGTAGCAATGCTAGGCTTCTGGGAGTGCCTTCTGTTGCTGGGCATCGCCCTCGTTGTGGCTCTGACCGTCGGGGCAGTCCGAACCTACGGCAGCCGCCGGCACTCGCTCATCGAGAGAGCCATCGAGGCCAACCAGCCCGAGGTGGCGACAGCGTTGATTCGAAACAGATGGTCCATCGCGACATGGCAGGGCTTCGTGATCGCCGGCCTCGGGATAGGTATGTTCGTCGCTGTGTTCTTCCAACCGATGTCGCTGTCCGGTCTGCTACTGCCGGCGGCGGCCCTGATCTGCGCCGGCGTGCCCATCACGGTCTACTCGCACCTGTGCGCGCGGTCGGAGGGGAACCCCGGCGGCTCAGGGCTCGCGATAGCCGCCGTCGCGGCGCTGCTGGCCGCAGGGCTGACATTCGCGATGGCATCCCGGGCGCACTTCGCCAAGCTGCCCAGCCCCGCCGAGTCAAGAGACTTCAGCGCAAGGGTGCGGACTCTCATCAATGCCGCCCCCGGCACCCGTTCCCCGGTCATCGACGGGCATCAGGCACACCCATGCCTCACCGGCAATGGCTATGCGCAGCAGAGCTGTGGCTCGCCCTACCACGACGGCATCCGTTTCTCCACCACCGAGCCGGGCTTTCTCAACGTGTACTACATCCCCGACACCGAGCAGTACCTGGTCATCGGCAAGGCGCTTGTCACGCCCGCAGGGAAGGTCGTCACGGATGGCTACATATCCGCCGAGGAAGCTCTGGCCGGCGATCGTGGGGCGTCGCCTCGATGAGCCGACAGGCCGCCAGTCACAGGGAGGAGGCCGAGCTCGTTGGCCGCGCGGCGCAAGGCGACCGCGGAGCTTTCTCCCGCTTGGTCGCGCGCTATCAGCGCCCGGTTATCAACTTCGCCTACCGCTACCTGGGTGACCGGGAGGAGGCGGAGGATGCGGCGCAGGACGCGTTCGTCCGTGTGTACTTCTCGCTCCCTCGACTGCGGGACCCGGAGAAGCTCGCAAGCTACCTGTTCACCACGGCCCTCAACATATGTCGGCGTCGCCGGCGGCGTCGGCGGGAGCCCGTCCCCACTGGCAGCGAGGTCGCGGAGGGCCCAGAGGAGCGCACGTTGCGGCAACTGGAACACGACCGTCTGGCCCAGGCGATTGCCGCGTTACCTGAGGATTACCGCGTGACGGTGAGTCTCCGCGTGGACGAAGGCCTGAGCTTCGCGGAGATGAGCGAGATCGTCGGTGCGAGCGAGGGAGCCCTTCGAGTGCGATACCACCGCGCCAAGGAGATACTGCGGGCCGTGCTGGCCGGCGACGCCATGCCCGCGGAGGGAGCAGGATGAACCGCGACAACCACGACAGCGACGTATCCTTGCCGAGGGTCGAGCCCTCAACGGACTTCGTCAGACGGGTGACCGACCGTGTGGCGGAGTTAGAGACGATCAGACAGGTCTCCCGCACCCAGAAACGTCAGATGGGAGCGTGCGTGTGGGCTTGCCTGCTGGGCGGGGCGTTCCTTGGTTGGGCGGTCACGTCCTCGCTGCTCCCGCCGCTGTGGGCGGCATCTCACACGCTCCAGTGCTTCGCCGCGGCCGTGGTCAGCGCCGAGTTGCCGCGCTGGCTGTCGCTGGCGGCCATCGGCCTCGCCGCTAGTCTCGTCTTGCTGGCGGCCGCGCAGCTCCGAAAGGTGCCCGCCCTTCTTGGAAGCACACGTGCCTGAACGGTTAACGGCGGGAGACAGGATTCAGGATTCAGAATTGTGCGGCGTGGATGGGTAGGGCCGCACCTCACCCGTGCCTGCGCCGTCAGTCCTTTGGCCCTCGCTCCTCCCCCAGCAGGCGACAATCCCCTGACCGACGAAAGAGGATGCGCGTAGACTAGCGGCCGCTGGCCGGCCGTTGACGTTCCTGTTACCTGATACCTGTCACCTGCTGCCGCCATGCACAAAGCCGAGATACTCTTTCTCAATCACGTGTCGCAGATGAGCGGGGCGGAGGCGAGTCTGGTCAGCCTCCTCGCGCACCTCGATACGGGCTCCTTCCGGCCGATCGTCGGACTGCCGGGGACCGGGCCGCTGTCAGAGCAACTGAAGCGGCTGGATATCGAGGTCACCTTCCTCGAGCACCCGCGTCTGCGCCGCTCCAACAACCCGCTCAATCTCGCCGGCCAGTACTTCGCCCTCCGGCGGGGGACAAAGCGGATTGGTGGGTTCCTCGATCAGCGGGGCGCCGATCTCATCCATGCCAACTCGCTCTCCTCGGCCATCTGTGCGGCCCGGGCGGTGGAGGGCACGGTGCCGCTGATCTGGCACGTGCGGGACCTGCGCCTGCCGCGCTTCGCCACGCGCTGGGTGGTCGAGCGGACGGACGCGATCATCGCCATCTCACAGGCGGTGGCGAAGGCGGTGGCCGGCATCGCGCCCGCGGCGGCGGCCAAGACCTCCGTCATCCACAACGGCGTGGACGCCGACGCCTTCGCCCCCAGGGGCTCCCGTGGCAAGGTGCTCCAGGAACTGGGGCTGCCCGAGGACGCGCTGCTGGTAGGGGGCGTCGGGCAGCTCGTGCCGTGGAAGAGCTGGGAGCGGTTCTTGAGTGTCGGGGCCGATCTGGCGGCGCGCCTGTCCCGCGTTCACCTGCTGATCGTCGGCGCGGACCTGTTCGACGACCATCCGGGGTACCGGGAGGAGCTGGAGCTACTGGCCGATGACCTGGCAATCGGGGCGATCACCCATTTCCTGGGCTATCGGCGAGACGTAGCGGACGTGGTGTCGGCGCTGGACGTGTTCGTCCACTGTACGGAGGGCGAGCCCCTGGGGCGGGCGCTCATGGAGGCCATGTCCCTGGAGCGACCGGTGGTTGCGGTGAACGCCGGCGGGCCGGCGGAGATCATCGTGGATGGCGAGAGCGGCCTGCTGGCGCCGCCAAGGAACACCTACGCCGTTGCCGACCGCGCGGCCGAGATTCTGCGGGATCCCGACCTCGCCGGCCGCCTGGGGAAGGGCGCCAGGGAGCGCGTGCGGACGGTGTTCCGCCCCGAGCAGGCGGCGCGCCTGGCCGAGAAGACCTACCGCGAGATCCTGTGGGAAACCGGCACCCTCGTGGGGAGCCGGCTAGAGGGCTTCTGATGCACATTGGGGTCGATGCGCTGCTCCTGCACGGCAAGTACAGCGGTGTGGAGCAGTCGATCCAGCATCTCCTGGAGGAGCTGTCCCGGGATGGCGGCCCGCATCGCTACACGGTCTACGTCCCGCGGGACTTCGGCGGCGGCCACCTGAGCCGACCTGGGTTTGAATTCGCGCGCCTGGGCTTTGCGGGACGGAGCAAGCTGCGGAGAGTGCTCTTCGCGCAGGCGGCGTTCGCCAGGCGCGCCCGCCGGGACGGAGTGGACGTGTTGCACGGCCCTGGCTACATCCTGCCCCGCGGCTGGGACGGTCCGTCCGTCGTGACGGTCTACGACGTCATCGCTCTCACCCATCCGCATCTCTGCACCTGGAGCAACTCGCTATACTACTCCGTCTTCCTCCCGCGAACGATCTCCGTGGCGCAAGCCGTCATCGTGCCTGCGGAGGCCGTCAAGATAGACCTCGTCGAGCAGTTGGACGCCGATGCCGACAGGATACACGTCGCACCGCTCGGGGTGGGGGAGGAGTTCACTCCCGAGATCCCGGAGGAGCGCAGAGCCGAGGTCGCTTCGCGCTACGGCATCGAGCGGCCTTATCTTCTGTGTGTAAGTAACATTGAGCCGAAGAAAAACCTGGCGGCGACGGTGGAGGCGTTCGCCTCCGCGCGGAGGAAAGCCCGCCTACCCCACCGGCTCGTGCTGGCCGGCGGCAAATCCTGGGGTGCGAGAGACGTGGAGGCGGCCATCGCAGGGCTGGCACCGGGCATCGTGCACCGAACGGGCTATGTGGAGCAGCGGGATGTGCCGGCGCTGATCGCCGGCGCCGACGCGCTGCTGATGTGGTCGCTGGTGGAGGGATTTGGGCTTTCGGCCCTCGAAGCGATGGCCTGCGGCACGCCCGTGATCTGCTCGGACCGGGGAGCCCTGCCGGAGGTGGTGGGCGACGCGGCGATGATCTACCCCATCGCCCCGGTTGAGTCCTTCGCGGAGGCCATCATCGAGCTGCTAGACAACACTCGCTATCGCGAGAGGCTGATTGAGAAGGGACAACGCCGCGCCGCCGAGTTCACCTGGCGAAACCACGCGGACGCCGTGCTGAGCGTCTACCAGGAGGTCGGTGACGACGTCCGGTAAGCCTCCGGGGGAATTCCGCGTCGCATACCTGCTCAACCAATTCCCCTGCCTATCCGAAACGTTCATCCTCAACGAGATGGCCCGCCTGGAGGAGCGGGGCTTCAGCATATTCCCCTTTGCGCTCGTGGAGCCCCGGGATGAGCCGGTCCACCAGAAGGCCGAGGCCTTCCGCAAGCGGATCGTCTACCGCCCCGCACCAGGCTCTGCCGTTTCGGCCTTCGACTGGTTGGGTGCCTGTCTCCGTTGGCCGAGGGGCGGCCCAAGCGCCACCTTGCTGTCGTTGGGGCATGCCGTCCGCACGGGGTCGGCGGCCCGTGAGCTGTTCTCGAGCCTCGCGGCGGCTTGCCACTTCGCCCCCGTCGTGAGAGAGGAACGAATCCAGCATATCCATGCGCAGTTTGGCTCGATGCCGGCAACGGTGGGACTGCTGCTGGCCGAGATCACCGGGCTCCCCTTCAGCATCTCCCTCCATGCGCGTGACATCTTCACCGACGAGTCGATCCTGCTCCCGACCAAGCTCGCGGAGGCCGAGTTCGCCACCGTGTGCACCCAGCACGGCCTCGACCGACTGATCCGCACCCAGCCGGCGGCCGTCCACAGCCGCCTTCACCTGGTCCGTCACGGGATCGACATGGCCGCGTTCGCGCCCCCCATCCGCAAGCGTGCCCCCGAGGCGGTGGTCGCGATGGTCGGCAGGCTCGTGGAGAAGAAAGGGCACGAGGTCCTGCTGCGCGCCGTGGCCACGCTCAGACGGGCCCGAGGGCGCTTCCGGGTGGCGATTGCCGGTGACGGTCCACTGCTCGCCCCCATGGAGTCGCTCGCCAGGCGCCTGGGCATCACGCCCATTGTCACCTTCTGTGGGTCCCTCAGCCACGAGGAGGTCAAAGAACTCCTGGCCGTTGCGCGTGCGCTCGTCGTGCCGTCGGTCATTGCGTCCGATTCCGACCGCGACGGGTTACCGAACGTCATCCTGGAGGCGGCCGCGATGGGCTGTCCGGTGATCGCCTCCGATCTGTCGGCGATCCCCGAGTTCGTAACGCACAGGGGAACGGGCCTCCTGGTGCCTCCGGAGGACCCCAGAGCCCTGGCCGACGCCCTTCGCGAAGTGCTGGACGACCCTTCCACGGCGGCGGCGAGGGCCGGGCACGCCCGGCGCCGTGTGATCGCCGAGTTCGACGTTGCCAGGAACGTGATGCCCCTGGAAGCGTTATTCAGAGAGACCCTCGAACGGCGGAAGGGCCGCGCGGGGACATAACCCGGTGCCCGCGCTGAGACTTCCAGGCAACGACAGAAGCAAGGATGACCCCCCCCGCATGAGTGAGGCAGCTCCTGCGACCGAGAAAGAGCAGCCGTCAGCCGGCCGACAGATGACGGTGGCCGCGATCATCGTCAGCGTCCTCCTGACGCTTTCCAAGTTCGCCGGAATGGCCAAGGAGATACTGCTCACCAAGTACTTCGGTGCGACGGCGGCAACCGATGCCTTCAAGGTCATCTACAACTCCTTCGTCTTCCTGGTCTACACCAAGATTGAGAAGCTCGAGAGGCCCTGCTACCTGCCGCTCGTTGTGCAGACGAAGCAGAGAGACGGGGAGGAGACAGCGTGGTCCTTCGCCGCGGTGGTGATGGCCATCCACTTCATGGCCCTGGTGGCCATCGCCGTGCTGGCGGTGCCGCTTGCCCCGTGGATCATCGCCACCTTCTGGCCCCATCTTGAGGGCGACGGCTTCCGGCTCGCTGTGCTCCTGATGCGGCTCATGGCTCCGGCGCTGGTGGCCTTCAGCCTGTCGGTGATGCCGGAGCTCACGCTGCACTCCTACAAGGAGTTCACGATCCCGGCACTGGCTGAGGCCGCCTTCCGATTGCTGGTGGTGGTCACGCTCGGCGCGCTGGTCGCGGCGTTCTGGAAGCCCGGTGAGGCCAACGGGATCATTGCGGCGGGCATTGGGGTGGTCCTGGGGGGGACGGCGCGCCTGGTCGTTCAGCTCCCCTCGTTCAAGAAGCACTGGCGCGTCCCGTCTCTGGGTCGAGCATTCGGGCAGGTGTGGGCGGAGGCCCGGGCGTTCCCCTGGTGGTTGCTGCTTTCCCCGTACAAGCCATTCGTCTGGATTGGCGGGCTGGTGGTCAGCGTCGGCCTGACCATCGGCCTGGCCAGGACGGACTGGGGCCTGACTGCCTTCTGGCTGCGCTGGGGTCTGTGGCTCGCCCTGGCCGCAGCCGTGTTCTTTGTCCTTTCGCTGTTCTGGCCACTGTCGTCTGCCGGAAGACGGCTACAGGATGGGGCCGACTCCGTCGAGCCCGACCGCAACCGCAACATGGCCCGGCTGTGGAGCCTCATCCCGCCGATCGTCGTTGGCCTGACCTACTCCAGCCTGCGGACCTACATCGACAGCTACTGCGGGACCTACATTGGCGAGGGCGCCTATAGCTGCCTCGACTACGCCAGACGGCTCCCCGACACGGCCGCGCAGATTCTGCCCCTGGCGGTGAGCTTCGTCGTCTATCCATTCCTCTCCGAATGGGCTCATCGGGGAGAAAAGGATCGACTCGCCGATGCACTCGTGCAAACAACACGGGTCATCGCCTTTGTGTTCATACCAGCCACGGTCTGGATGATGATACTGCGGTGGGGCGTGCTGTGGCTTGTCTACGGGGGTGGGGAGTTCACCGAGGACAAGCAGGCGCTCTCGATCCTGGCGCTGCTCGCGTATGCGCCCGGCATGGCCTTCTTCTGCATTGAGGGCATTCTGAACAAGTGGTACTTCGCCCTGTCCGACACGAAGACACCCAACTACGTTGGCTCCGCTTGCGCCATCCTCCATGTCTTCATCGCGGTGATGGGGACCTTCAAGCTCGGCTTCGGTGTGTTGGCCGTAGCGCTGGCGCTGACGATCTCGAAGTCGATCAAGGTCGTCATCCTGTATGCCCTCCTGAGACCCCGCATCGGCCAGATCGATCGGCGCGCCGCGCTGCTGTTCGCGGTGAAGGTGACCATCGCATCGGCGGTAATGGCGGCTGCCGTCTACTTCTCGTCCGAGGGCCTTCTCCGGTACATCGAGTTGGCCAGTCGGAAGACAGCCGCGATCTATCTGGCCGGCACATCGCTCGTCGCCGTCCCCGTCTTCCTCGTTTCCGCGATCCTACTGCGCATTGAGGAAACCTGGATGGTTGTGAACCACATCAAGCGCCGTCTGCTGCGGAAGAAGTCGTAGCGGGGGGCCGAGCTGCCCCATCGCGGCTGAGGCCGCTCCCACAAGGGCCGCTCCTCCGTGCGGGCTCGCCAGAGACACGCAACA
>CBFDAZ010000168.1:0-8967 GCA_965602825.1 uncultured bacterium | reverse complement strand
GTGCACGTAGTTGACGAGGTTCCAGTTCGACTCGATTGTCGTCCAGTCACCATAGTAGCGGGCATAGGCCTCCATGCAGTAGAGAATCACCGATGCCGACTCGTTTTGATCCACGAAGTAGCGAATGCCGTCACGGAACGTGACCGGCCAGATGAAGGTGACCGTGTAGTCCAGCCCCGTCCAGGGCTCCCGCCGATACCGGATGATGGACTTGTGCGGGTAGAAGTTGAGCGTGCGCCAGTAGTGCTCCCGGTGGTGGGCGTCGATTGCTATGCGCGCCTCGTCCCCGTAGGCCGGCCGCCCGAGCACGGTCGGGAAGCAGTACCACCACTTGTAGAGGTCAATGTGCACCGCCTCGAAGGGCGGCACGCTCCCAACGCCCATGTAGGCGCGCAGGTCGGCCAGGAACGGGTCCGAGGTCGTGAGGCCACCGGAGGACCGTTTGACCGTGCTGGCGCCCTGCACGCCGTGGTGGTCGATGGGCTCCGCAAGGTCCATCTGCCCCTCGACCGGGATCACGCCGAAGTGGTCGTGTGGCGGCAGCGGCAAGCGATAGCGCACCGTGTCGCCCGGGATACCTTCCAGCGGCCCGTACTTCGTGGCAATGCCGGTCGCCGTCACGTCTCCCTCAACCTCTACCGGATAGCCGTACTGACGCGCGAGCGAGAGGATCGGTGGCAGCGGTGCCAGCCTCTCGGGGGATGTGCCCCAGTCATCAGCGAACTCCCGGAAGGCGAAGCCGTTGGTGACCGTGACCGAGTCGCCGTCTCTCTGGTAGTCTTCACGGGCGCCGAGCGGGAACGCCAGGCACAGCCGCCCCATGCGTTCGGCCTGCCTTCGGGCCGACTGAGGGAGGGCACGCGCCCATTCCTCCGTCTCGCCCGGACCAAGCCGCCGCAAGCCGAAGAGACTTCCCGTCCACAGCGCGCCCAAGCCGGGACCGTCCCACTCTAGCTCAAGAGCATCCCCCAGCCGTAACTCGGATGGGCGGCGCGAGAGCACGACAATCCGTGGCGAGTCGCGGTCCTCCCCGTTCATGCCGAACAGCACGATCCAGTTCCCGGCCATCTTGCTGCCGGGCGCCGCGTCGCCTGCTCCCAAGACCCGAACTCCATCCCCCGTGGCAAACGCCGCGTGTGTCGGACCGCCTGTGATGGCAAGCCGAGTGGCCTCCCCTTCCCACAGGATGCATGGCGCTGCGACTGACATCGTGGATTTCAGCGCGGCGCCCTGCTCATCGCGCCACTCGACGGTCTTGGCGACCCAATTCTGCTCGACCGGCCGGCCCGCGAGCGGTCCGCGTCCCGGTACCGTGACGCGCCGGCGACCGGATCTCGGCATCGCGCGTCAGGTTCTCGACCAGGCCGCCTTCCTCGATCAGCCACCCGAACCGACCCACGTTGCCGGAGCTAACGCCCTCCGGGCCCTCTTCGGCCTTGGCTCTCTCGGCCGCCAACCGAAGCAAAGCCTTCGGCGCATCCTGTCGGCCGACCAGGTAGTACAGCGCGCGGAGCGACAGCTCGTCAGCACCTTCGAGGCCGGGACGCCATTGCCACGTCCTGCCGGGCGCCGCGCCAAGGTAGAGCACGCGGCCTTGGCCATAGCGCCCCTCAACCAGTGCCGGAGTGCCGTCTGACCACTCGGCGAGTACGCCGGCGCCCGGCTTCGCCTTCGCCCTCACTCCGTAATGTCTCGGGCCACCATCGGGGTCGAAGCCCGGCCAGAAGGTCGGCGGCTTCAGTCGCTGCGGGGTCTCGAGCCACGGGCTGTGATAGTCGATCTCGACCGGCAGAAGCTCTACCAGGGACGTTGACACCTTCCCGTAGAAGAGCGCCCTGCCACCCGACCTGACGTACTGCCTGAGCGTCTGCACGACCGGTGCGTCATCAGGCCAGCTCTCAGCCATGACAAGCGCCGCATCGACTTGCGCCGGGTCATCGGGCAACGAGCGCCGGACGTCCACGAAGCGTTTCACCACACCCGAAATCAGCTTGACCCACCCCTCGGGCTCGACGTTGTCCATCACCGCCGCCAGCCGCAAGCCGAGCACATCGTGGGGCCGGGCGACCCGGTGGTCGAAGTAGAGCGCCTCTTCAGCCTCTGCTTCCCCCAGTCTGAAGCGCACGCGGTGAGGTCCGTCGGCGAGGCCGGGCGGCACGGAGAACCCCACGTCGGTTGTCGCCTGCAGCCCGACACGACACTGCCCTTCGCCCCTCGCCACTTCGTCGCCGATGTACGACTCAAGCCGCCAGGGAACGGGTACGTCCACCGTGCCATCGCCCTGATTGCGGAAGCGCAGCGCCACCTTTTCCCCGGGACTCGCGGCGTAGCCCAGACGGTCGTAGTCCCAGCCGAGGAAGGCCACGTTCTCTTCCGGACGTACCCGCGGCAACCGCGATAGAGCGCCCTCCGAAGCCCCCCGGGCGGCGATGACCTCGGCCTCGGCAAGCGATGCAGCCCCACGGAGCCTGGCGATGCGGAGTCGCACCCATCGAACCGGGACCGCGACGTTCGTTCCCAGGTAGACCGTGCTGCGCACGCCGGCAACATTGCCCTCTGAGCTCTTCGCGCAACGGGCCCACCGGAACCACGCCTGGCCGTCGGCGGAGACCTCCACATCGATCCCGGCAACCGAGCTATGCCGGCCCGATTCGAGTCCCTGCACGATGACCGCCCCCACCGGCCGCGCCTCACCGAGGTCGAGGGTTATCAGCAGCGGCAGCACGGGGTAGTAGCGGCTGTTGACGCGCGACTCCGGATCGCCGTCAACGAGAGCCCCCGCGTTCCCCTGCCACTCCGGGCCGGGGCGGACCTGGTTGACCGGCCAGCGATCGGGCTCCTCGCCAAGTGGCTCGATCACCATGTTGTCCAGCAGGAAGGAGTTCTCCGGGAAGAGATCGATGCGGGCGTCGTCGGAGTCAGCCGTGGCCTGAGCCAGCAGCGAGATCGTCTCCCACTCTGTCCCCAGCGAGACATCCGCATTCAGCCCGAGAGGGCCGTACGGGGGGCTATGGCGCATCAGCGACACCCGAGCGGACATGGGGCTCTCGGCCTTCGCCTCGAACGAGACGGCGTACCAGGCGCCCTGCTGAACGGTGAACGGTCCCTGGAAGATCTGCACGGCCGATGAGGTGTCGCGGCGCTCGACCGTGACCGACATTGCGCCGCCACCGTTGCGCTCGACCCACTCGGCCTGTCCCTCGCTCTGTCCCGGCGCAAACCAGGCCGACCAGCCGGCAATGTCGGTATCGAAGCTGCCATTCCGGATGAGCGACGCGCGCCCCGCTTGCTGGCCCACGACGGGGAGGCAGAGGCTGCTCAATACGAGCGTCGAGCAGACGACGGCGGCTGTCAGTCCTTGGCGGGTCATCGTTCCCATGCTCCTCATTGCCCGAAGGCCGGCCGCACGCCTCGCGCGCGGCGAGGCTTTCTCACGGCCTCTGTTCGCCCAAACCCGTGGCGGCCCTTTCGCCTCCATCGGGAACATCAAGGTCGCCCCGCGAAAGGCCCTGCGCCTCTTCGCACCGAAACCCCAGACGACGACTGGCCGCCCGCAATAGCAATCGAGGGAGGCACCAGATGTCCGGGTCCTCGTACAATCGACGGTCTTTCTGCCGTACCATGCTGGTCGGCGCAGCCGGTCTCAAGCTGGCCAGCTCCTCACGCGCCCAGCGACCACAGAGACCGAACGTGCTGCTCATCACCACCGATGACATGGGCCCCCATCTCGGGTGCTACGGCGACCGCCATGCGCGAACACCCAACCTGGACGCATTGGCCGAGGAGGGCGCTCGGTTCGAGCGGGCCTACGTTACCCAGGCATCCTGTAGCCCTTCCCGCAGCAGCATCTTCACCGGCCTGTACCCGCACCAGAACGGCCAGATCGGCCTCAGCCACCGGGGCTACTCGATGCACGAGGGAATCGCGACACTGCCGGCCCTGCTGGCGGGCGCGGGTTACCGAACCGGCGTCATCGGCAAGATCCACGTCGCTCCCGCCTCTGCAACGCCGTTCGACTGGAATGGCCGGCTCACGGTTCACGAAACCCGGGAGGTCCCGAAGGTGGCGGAAGCCGCCGCTTCATTCATCAGAGAGTCCGCCGACGGCCCGTTCTTCCTGATGGTCAACTACATGGATCCCCATCGTCCGCTACTCGACCAGGTGGAGGGCGTGCCCGCCGAGCCGCTCGGACCGGACGAGATCGAGCCCTTCCCTTTCCTGGGACTCGACACGCCAAAGGTCCGCCAGGAAGTCGCCAGCTACTACAACTGCAATACGCGGGCGGATGTGGGTGTTGGCTTGCTGCTGGCGAAGCTCCGGGAATCCCGCATGGCGGACAACACGCTGATCATCTTCATCGGCGATCACGGACCGCCGTTCACCCGGGGCAAGACCACCTGCTACGAGGCTGGTGTCCGCATTCCGTTCATTGTGAGGTGGCCGGAGCACGCGCAGGCGGGACTCGCGAGCGAGGCGCTTGTCTCAACCGTCGATATCCTGCCGACGGTGGCTGAAGCGGCGGGCTTCGAGCTGCCCACGCCCATCGCCGGTCGGTCGCTGGTGCCGCTCATCGAGGGCAAGCCGGCGCAGTGGCGCGACACACTGGCGACCGAGTACACCAGTCACCACCAGGGCGGCTACTTCCCCCGCCGGGCAATCCGCGATGAGCGCTACAAGCTGATCGTGAACCTGCTGCCGGATCGGCCCAACCCCATCAAGGGCGTCGATGGCTGTGCCGCATGGGGCGAGTCGCGCGATCCAGCCTTTGAAGGCACGCGGGTGCGCCGGGTGTTCGATACTCATGGAGACCCGCCAGCCAGGGAATTGTACGATCTCCAGCGGGACCCGGTCGAGTTCAACAACCTTGCCGATGATCCCGGCTACGGCTCAGTGCTCTCGCGGATGCGCGCGCAACTCCGGACGTGGCGCGAGGAGACCAGCGATCCCCTGCTCGACCCGCAAGAGCTTGCTCGGCTCACCAGATGGCACGACGACGAGGAATGGAAGCAGGATACGGAGTGACACCCGAACCGGCACTACCGCACAACCAGGCCGGGAACTCCGAACTCCTGCAGCGGCTGAGGACGCTGTTCGAGTCACAGAGCCTCGCCGTGCTTGCCACATGTAGCGAGGCTCAGCCCCACGGCAGCCTCGTTGCCTTCGCCGCCACCGATGACCTCACGCGGGTGTTGTTCGCTACGAACCGGGCCACCCGCAAGTTCGCCCAGATCGCGGCCAACCCGGCTGTGGCCCTGGTCGCTGACAGCCGATCCAACCGGGAGGAGGACTTTGACCAGGCGATCGCCGTCACCGTGTTCGGGAGCGCCGCCGAGGCTGAGGGAGCGGAACGCGCCGACCTGCTCCCGCTCTACCTGGCCAAACACCCTCAGCTGCGGAGTTTTGTTGACGCACCAACCTGCGCTCTGGTGAAGGTCGCCGTCGAGAAGTACAGCATCGTCACTGACTTCCAGAACGTGACCGTACTCCGCATCGAGAAATGAAGCCCAACCCGGGACGTGGTAGCGACAGCCCCCTCGTTCTACTTACCGGCGCTACAGGTTACGTCGGCCGATGCCTGCTGGACGGGCTGCTGGCCGAGGGCCATCGCGTGCGCTGCCTCGTGCGTCGACCGGAAGCGGTTGACGAGGAGGCCCGGCACGGCGCGGAGATCGTCGCGGGAGATGTGCTGGACCGCTCCTCACTCGGCGCCGGAATGCAGGGAGTCGATACGGCATACTACCTCGTCCACTCCATGGCAGGCGGCAGAGGCTTTGAGGAGCGGGACCGGGAGGCCGCGGCCACCTTTGCTCGTGCGGCCCGCGAAGCCGGCGTTCGGCGCATCATCTACCTGGGCGGCCTGGCGGACGAGGCGGCTCCGCTCTCCCCTCACCTGCGCAGCCGCCTTGAGGTCGGCCGCATACTTCGCGACTCGGGGGTGCCGACAACGGAGTTCCGCGCCTCGATCGTCATCGGGGTCGGCAGCCTCTCGTTTGAGATCATGCGGGCGCTTGTCGAACGGCTGCCGGTGATGGTCACGCCCAAGTGGGTCCGAGCCCTTTGCCAGCCCATCGCGGTGGACGACCTCATCTCGTACCTGATCGCCGCCCTGCAGCGGAAAAGCGACCAAAGCGAGGTCTTCGAGATCGGCGGCGCGGGCCGCGTTGCATACCGGGACCTCATGCTCGAGTACGCCCGTCAGCGCGGCCTCCGCCGGCTGCTGATCCCCGTTCCCGTCCTCACCCCATACCTGTCCAGCCTGTGGCTGGCTCTGGTCACGCCGCTGCACTTCGCCGTGGGCAGGCGGCTGATCGAGAGCCTGCGCTCACCGAGCGTTGTGCGGGGCGGGCAGGCGCTGACGACCTTCAATGTGCGTCCCCGCGGCTTCCGTGAGGCGATCCGCGACGCACTCGGTCAGGAGGACCGTGAGTTCGCGCATACGCGCTGGTCCGAGAAGCTGTCCCGCGTGCCTGACCGCAAACCGTACGGGGGCTTCCGCTTCGGCCCGCGCCGCATCGACCCCTACACCGTGCAGGTGCCATGCCCCACCCCCGGCGCCTTCGGGCCGATTCAGCGGATTGGCGGCGACGTCGGCTGGTACTACGGGAACCGGCTGTGGGAGCTTCGCGGCATGATCGATCTGCTTCTGGGCGGCCCGGGACTGCGCCGCGGCCGCAAGGATCCAAATCGACTCGCACCTGGCGACGCAATCGACTGCTGGTGTGTCGAGGTCTTCGAGCCGGGACGACGGCTGCGCCTGGCGGCGGAGATGAAGATGCCCGGACGGGCCTGGTTGGACTTCGAGGTCGAGGAGTGCAAGGAGTTCACCACCATCCGCCAGACCGCGATTTTCGACCCGGTCGGCCTCCGCGGGCTCCTCTACTGGTACGCCGTCTACCCGCTGCACGCCTGGCTGTTCCGGGGGATGCTGCGGCGGATCGCTCAGGAGGCCACTGCGGAGTGCTAGCCGACTGTCGTCCGTCCGTTCAGCGCAGCCCGTCCACCCGCGCGATGTACGCACCCATGTCAAACTTGCGCTCCAGGCCCGCCGCGTTCATGTACCGCACCTTGCCGAAGATCTCACGTTCCTTCCAGGGCCGATCGTGCTTGCCAAAGCACCAGGCGACCCCGGTGAAGGAGTTGGGATCACGCCCATCAAGCTCGTACTTGTTGTTGAGGTAGATGGCTGCTCGGAAGGCCTCTTCCGGCGTCTCACTCCACTCCAGGATCTTCTTCCCCCAGTACATGCGCATGTAGTTGTGCATCTTGCCGCGCAGCACCATCTCACGCTGCGCCGCGTTCCAGTACGGGTCGTGGGTGGCCGCCGCCTCCAGCTCCTCCAGCGAGTAGACGACCTCACGCGGGTCGTCTTCGTGCTCAGCCAGTGTCTTCCGGGCCCAATCCGGCAGGCCGTCGAAGGTGTCGTATTGCGGGTTGTAGTGCGCGAAGTTCATGCTCAGCTCACGCCGAACGATTAGCTCCTCCAGATATGCCTCCGCCCCCTCGCCTGGGCTGCGCATGACCTCGAGGGCGATGTGCAGTGGCGAGATCTGGCCGAAGTGCAGATAGGGGCTCATGTGCGAGACGTGGTCCAGGGCCGGCTCGTTCCGCAGCTCATCATAACGGTCCAGGCGCTGCTCGATGAACTCCTCCAGCAGCCGCTTTGCCTCCGACGTCCCGCCGGTGAACTCATCGACCGGCTCAACACTGCCGTCGATGTCGAGTTGATCGAGAACGGACCCGACGTCCCCCAGGTCCAGTCCGTCGAATTCCAGCCCGAGAGAGTCAAGCTCCACCGGCGTCTGCCCGACCGGGACGAGGTAGCTCCCAAGATGCGTGTGGATCTTCCGGCGGATAGTCCGGGCGGCGAACTCCTCCTTGTCGGAGGCCACCTCGACCGGGACAACCACGTCCGTCTCCACCTGGACGACGCGGCAAGACGCTCTCCGGGCAACGTGTTCCCGCCACTGCTTCTGAAGCCGCAGGTAACCGCGGTCCACGACTATCAGCGAGGCGTCCCTGGCCAAGTCCACGGCCGCCAACTCCGGCGATCGGTGCCGGACGACGAGCTGGATGCCGCGGAAGCGCAGCGCCTGTTGCACCTCCGCCAGCCCCTCCAGCATAAAGGCGTAGTGCCGCCGGTTTGCTTCGGGGAACTCGTCGGTGATGCCAAACAGCACAGCGGCCGGTTGCCGGAGCTTGTTGGCCTGCCAGATGGCGTACTCCAGCGCGTGGTTGTACTCGGCGCGCTGGGAGGCTTGCATCCAGTACAGGACGTAGCTACCGGCCCGGACCGGTTGATCGTTGAGGCGCTGGATTCGTCTGGGCTGGATCATGGCGCGGTTGACGCTGCCTGCAGTTGACTGGGGGCCGCCAACACTCACAGGCGTCAGGCGGCCCCCAGAGGAAACGGTAGATGGCGCTCCCAGGGCATAGCCGTTGGCGTCATCCACCATGCTCATGTTCGGCAGGCGCTGGCCGAGGGCCTGCCTCGGTCAGCCAAACAGACCCTTGGGCAGGCCCGTCGCCGCGGGCGGGGAAAGGCATCCCGAGAACTAGCGGCGAGCGTTGGCTGATCTACGTCCCTGGGAGGCACGGCATGGTTGTTAGTCTCGGGCTGCTGACTGTGATCCTGGCTGGAGGCGACTGCATGGCAGCCGGGGTGCTGCCGGTCCTGCGGGAAGTCACGTTCACCCAGCCGGATACAGTCGAGTTGCTCGTCGAGTTGACCAACTGCGGCGGCCGGTTCGAGCGCGATCTCTCGCTGTTCGTGCACTTCGACCGCGCCGACGAAGGCGGAGAGGCCCTCAGCCTCTTGCGGTTCCCCGAGCCCTACCTCCGTCCATTCAGCTTCCCACTGCGGATGTCCGAGTGGCAACCCAACGAGGTGACCTCCGTCACGGTCGGCCCGATCCGCATCCCTGACGACTACGAGGACGACACCCTCATCCTCGTCGGCCTGTGGGACCC
>CBFDAZ010000167.1:0-9016 GCA_965602825.1 uncultured bacterium | reverse complement strand
GGTCGCCGTCGCCCCGGACGATCTCCTACTCCGCGAGAGCTGGGCTTCGGCGTACCGCTATTGGATATATGGCTGCTTTGGTCTGGGGTACCACAAGTACCGGTTCGACTCGACGAGCCCGGCGATTGCCCCCTACGATGAGGCGGAAGCTCACCTGATGGCGGCCCGACAGGCCATCGAGACGGGCGATCTGCCGGGGGGCGCTGAGCTCATCCGAAAGGCGGTCGCGAAGACGCACCAGGCTGCCGAGGGCTCGGAGCGCATCGGAGGCACCGTCACGGCCGCTGAGGCGCGAGAGGCGTCGGTGCGACGCGATCTTCTGCGCTTGCCCGGCACGCTGGACGTCGTCCACGGCATGAACGTCTCGCAGGGAGCGCTGGGAACGGAGGCGCTCTGGTATCCGGGCACGGGCCGGGAGTTGCTCGACGATCGTCCGAGCCTGGACCTGCCACCTGGGGCGTCGGTGTCGTTCTGGCGTGGACTGCACCCGTACATCATCGGCGCCGGCGCGCTGCCGACCGAGCCGGATGCCGACCGGCTGTGGCAGAGACGCGCTGACGGCAGCCGGATCGACGGCCCGAACCGGGAGATCTGGCTCCACCCGGCAGTCAAGGCCCTGCAGGCGCAGACGTTCGGTGACGCGCACGAAGGCGCGCTGATCAACCAGGCGGGCGGTGCCGAGTGGAACACATACGGAAGCTCCCCCGGGGCCGACTTCAGTGACTTCGCGAAGGCCGCCTTCCCTCTCTACCTGGCGGAGCAGGGGCTCTCACCCGCCGATGTTGGCGCCAAGGAATGGGACGAAGTCTCCCCGCCGCAAGCGTGGTCACCGGGTCGGCTCTACTACGAATGGCAGGGCTTCCGGAGGCTGTATCTCGCGGAGAGACTGAAGACGAGCTACTGGGCGATCAAGCTTGTTGCCCCCGGGGCGCTCGCCGGGCTGCAGCCCGGCTCTCCGGTGGATCCCTGGCGGGTGGGCCTGGGGGCCGACGAATGCGCGTACCTGGACCTGTTGTGCCCGCTGATGCTCCGCGGTGCGGGAGGCGAGCTGGACCCCGTAGAAGTCGAGGTCGCCTGCCGGGAGCTCTGGAGCCTGACCGATGGCGACGGGGATGGCTCGGCGGACCAGGGCCCGGGATATGCCGCCAGACCCGCCTGGGGCAATCCGCTGGCTCTAAGGCCGGAGGCCCATCGGTCGGCCGCGGCCATTGCCCTTCTATCGGGCGCCCGGGGGATCATGGAGACATGGGCTCCCGACGGACTGGGCGGCGATGCGGTGGCCAGAGCCCCTGAAGAGGTCTTCCTGCGCTGGCACGCTGCCTTCGAGCCGGCCCTTCGTCACGAGTCGCTTCTCCTGGCGAGCGCGCCTGCCCGGGCGACGGTCGGCGTCTGGCAGTCCTGGCACAGCGCGGCCATGGCTCAGGGCGCAGGTGAGCCGGGCGCCCCGGACACCTGGGCGCTCTCGCAGCCTCGCGAATGGTGCGAGCTTCTCATCCGGGCGGGATTCACGCCGCGACTGCTCTACGATCGCCACATACAGAGCGCGGATCTCTTGGGCCTCCCGTGCGTCGTCGTCCCCTCCACTCTGTGCGTTGGCGACGAGGAAGCAGAGCAGCTCAGCCGCTTCTGTAACCAGGGGGGGACGCTGATACTGGGGTGTGGATCGGGTGCCTATGACGCCTACCACGGTCCTCGGGTGGGCGGGCTCGGCGAGTTCGCGGGCCTCAAGCCCGGGCCCCCGAAGACCTACGACGATCGCGTCAAAGGCACGCTCTCCGCGGCGGCGGCGAAGCAGGCGGGCGCGGAGACGATGGCCCTGGGCCACGTCGCGCAGCCTACCGAATCTGTCACCAGCGGCACCGAGTTGGCGTCCGGTCCCGACGGGCCACTCGTCAGTCTCCGCCGGCTTGGCAAGGGAACGGTCATCTACCTCGCCGCAACCGTGTGGGCCGGCGATGGCGCCACGCAGATGCTGCTGCAGAACGTGCTGGAGGACGCCGGTGTTCGGCGGCGGGCATGGGTGAAGGACGCCAGCGGGGGCTTCGCCTGGCAAGCGCGAGCCCTGGTCATGGATCAAGAGCACGGCGCCCTGGTCGGCGTAGCCCACTACCGGCCATATGCGGAGCAGGAGCCACTTTCGGAGCTTGAGGTCGGCGTCCGCATGGGCCAGGGGAGACACACCGTCCATCTGTTGTCTGATGCCCGGCCTTTTGTCCGCAACGATCGACGGCGCACCCAGGTTAAGTCCTCTGCCGTAGATGGGTATACCACCTTCAAGACGGACTTGCCGCCCTGCGAAGTGAAGTTCTTCCTCATCGAACCGGCCTGAGACAGTCAGGGCAGCAGCGACGTGTCGTGTCCGCCGGCCGCAGCCTGACCGAGGGCCGCGGCGGCCACACGCAGAATCTCTGCTGGTGCAGGTCCACTCAGACAGGGGGGCGACGCCACCATGAACAGAGCGCTGACCACGGCCGCCGTGACTGTGGTCGCTGCCATCCTGTTCCTCGGCGCGTGGTTGGTGGGAGTACTCGCGCAGGAACAGCCCCGAGTACCGAGCGGACGCATCGCCTTTACCACCAACGAGGACAACAACCCGGGCGACATCTATGTCGTGGACGCCGATGGCGCGAACCGGACTCGACTGACCGCCGATCCCGCTTACGACGGGCATCCGTCATGGGCACCCGACGGGGACAGACTCGCCTTCTGGTCCACGCGGGACAAGAACGCTGGCGATATCTACACCATGCAGGACAACGGACAGGGCATCATGCGGCTGACTCGAAATGCCGCCCGGGATGCCTTCCCGAGCTGGTCCCCGGACGGCCAGCGCATCGCCTTCGCCTCCAACCGCGACAACAACCGCGGCGACATCTACGTGACGAATGTCGATGGCACCGAGCCCAGGCGGCTGACTTACGCCCCCGAGTTCGAGACCCATCCATGCTGGTCCACCGACAGCTCCCAAATCGCCTTCGTGCGCTGGCGTGAGGACGGGAGTTCGCGGATCTACGTGGTCCCCGCGCAGGGCGGCGAGCCGCAGCAGTTGGTCGCCGGGGGGGACTGGGTCAGTGACCCCGACTGGTGTCCGGTGCGCGACGAAGTCGCGTTCGTGATCGGCAGGGGGAACAGCAACTGGGGCGACCTGTGGTTCGTCGATGCGCTGCAGGGGAACATCGCCCGCCGCTGGCCGTTCCGCGGCCGGGAGTGGGAGCCGGCCTGGTGTCCCGACGGCACCATGGTCTGTTGCAGTCACAGCCGCCGACGTAGCGGCGAACGCTCCAACCTGATGATCTTCGACCTCGAAAGCGGCCTCACGTGGCTGGTGAATGAGAACGACGCGGCCGACCGCGAGCCCGACTGGTGGGCGCCCGAACCGTAAGGGTATGCCGGACGCCTCGGCAGCCAGCTCCCTGATCAGTCCCTCATACACGCCGTCAGGCCGGTGCCGTCCTCGGTCCAGTGGTTCCGCACGCAGACGCAGCAGTAGCCCCGCCGATCGCATGGATCATACGTGCAGGCGCACACCTCGATCGTGCGCTCCTGGTTCGGGCAGTCGGCGGGGACAGCCTTGGAGAGTGACAGCGTCTCCGCCGGGCGCTTGGTGCCCCCCATGCAGGCAGTGCGCGGCCACTGAGTGCTGTTCGCGTGGTACTGGATGCACTCGCAGCAGATCCCCCGGCGCTCGCAACTGGTCTCCGTGCAGGGGCACATTTGTAGGTTGAGTTCGTAGTTCGGACACTCAACTGCGGCCATGCGTCTTCCTCCCTGGTTTCGCGTTGTGCAACGGAAGATGGGGTCTGGGCCCTACCTACCCCTCGCCGACGGCCAGAACCTCTTTGACAGCCGCCAGGACCTTCTCCGGCGACGGCAGGTTCTCGGTCTCCAGCGTCTGCGCCATCGGCGGCGGCACGTCGTATGCGGCGACGATCCGCGCGGGCACGGCCAGCTCGCGGAAGCAGTTGCGATGGATGACCTGCGCGATATGCTCCGCGAAGCAGCCGGTTGATGGCGCCTGGGAAAGCAGCACGGCCCGGCCGGTCTTCTTGACGGAGTTGGCGATCGTCTCCTCATCGAGGGGGATCAGCGTCCGTGGATCGACGACCTCGACCGAGATCCCCTCGTCTTCAGCCATCTGTGCCGCCTTCTCCGCGATGAGCATCATGCTGCTGTAGGCCACGATGGTGACGTCGCTGCCCTCCCGCTTGACCTCGGCAACGCCCAGCGGGACGGTGTACTCCTCCTCGGGGACGACGCCCTTCTCAACGTACAGGTTCTGGTGCTCGATGAAGACGACCGGGTTGTTGTCGCGAATGGCGGCTTTGAGCAGCCCCTTCACATCGTACGCGGATGAGGGGGCGACAACCTTCAGACCCGGTGTCATGGTCACAACAGCTTCCAGGCTCTGTGAGTGCTGTCCGGCATAGCCCTTCCCGCCGCCGATCGATGTTCGAAGTACCATCGGCACGGTTGCCTTGCCGCCGAACATGTACCGCGCCTTGGCCATCTGGTTGCCGACTTGGTCCATAGCCATCAGGACAAAGTCGATGTACATGATCTCGACCACGGGCCGCATTCCGGCCATGGCCATCCCCGCTCCGCTACCGGCAATGGCTGCCTCGGATATGGCCGTATTGAAGACCCGCTTGCGCCCGAAGATATCGAAGAGCCCCCTGGTCGCCCCGAAGGCGCCGCCGTAGTCCGCCACGTCCTCACCGTACAGGACGACGCGCCGGTCGCGGATCATCTCCTCCATCAGGGCCTCCGCGACGGCGTGGCGGTAGAGCAGCCGGCCCTGCCGGTCGCGCGTCGCGATCTTCGTTCCTGCCAGCAACTCCTCATCGGGAGTGCGGAGGCTCTGGTCTACCACATCGGCGCTCGTGTCCGTGAAGAGGCCCTCGTAGATCGTCTTGGGATCCGGATCGGCGGCATCCGAGGCGAACAGCGTCGCCTCGTCAATCCGCTTCTGCATCTTCGCCTTGCGCTCGTTGACCTCGTCCTCGGTGAGCAGGCCGCCCCCGACCAGCGCCCGCGGGTAGGCCTCGGTCGGGTCGACATCCATCCAGGCCTGCTTCTCCACGTCACTGCGGTAGGTGGTGCCGTTGTCGCTGAGGCTATGGCCCATATAGCGGTAGGTGAGGCACTCCAGCAGAATGGGCCCCTCGCCCGCGTGGCAGTTCACAATGCCCCGCCGCACCGCATCCCGGACGGCCAGGGGATCCATGCCATTGACTGCTTCGGCCTGCATGCTGACGCGATTGTAGCCCGCGCCGCGCTGTGCGAGGTGATCGACGCCGGTCACCTCGCCCGCTTGCTGCCCGGTCATCCCGTACTGGTTGTTCTCGATGAGGAAGATGATGGGTAGGCCCTGGCCGAACTCGCTCTGGAACTGATCCATGCACGCCATGTTCATCGCCTCGTGGGCGATGCCGTTGTTGGCGGCGCCGTCGCCAACGAGACACAGCACGATGCGGTCTGAGCCAAGCCACATGTTGGCCATGGCAGCTCCGGTAGCGATGGCGAAGCTGCCCCCGACGATCGCGTTGGCTCCCAGGTGCCCCACGTTGAAGTCGGCGATGTGCATGCCTCCGCCGCGGCCCCGGCAGTACCCGGCCTCCTTACCGAAGAGCTCGGCCATGGTGCGGTTCAGGTGGGCTTGCAGAGCGGCCTTGGCAACCTCGCCTTCGGTGCACGGCGGCTCATCGGGCCCCTCGTAGTTCTCGCCGTAGCCCTGCCCCTCGATGAAGTTGCGAAGCTCCTGCTCGCCCATCTCGCGCAGGGCGAAGAACCCCTTGGCGACCGAGTGTCCGTGCCCGCGATGGGTGGAGGTGATGTGGTCGTGATGGTTCAGCGACTCGATCGCGCCAACCGCCACCCCCTCCTGGCCAATCGACAGGTGGGTCGCGCCAACGAAGCGCCAGCGCGGTAGGAGCTTGCAGCGGCCGGACTTGAGTTCCGCGATCCGCTCCTCGAACAGCCGGATCGCGCACATGCACTCGTACATCACGATGGCTCGCTCGCGGGACAGGCCGTTGGCGAGCTCCTCAGCGAGGTCTCGCTCATACTGAAACAGCCTGATGGGCGCTGGCTGTATCTGGCCCGTGGGGAAGATTGGGAGAACGTTGATGTCTTTCGGCATGGTCACGTCCCTCGATTCTGTCAGATAACTCGCCGCCGACCCGGCGATGCTCGATCGGGCCGGCGTGCGTGGTGGGCCTGCTGTGGTTGATGTCAGGTTGGTCGGGGAGAGTCGATCACAGCACAAGACGCCGCAAACGGATCCCGCCGATCTGTGAAGCACGGCAAAGCGCCGGAGCCGCTATGGCGCCTGCTCGCCGCCCTTGGGAGTAACGCCTCTATCCGCCGCATCTACTTCGCCACCGGGAGCATTCCCGTTCGCCAGCCCTACGGCCTCCTTCAGAGCTCGGACCTCGGTTCGTCGAAGGGGCCGGGAGGCGCCCGGCGGCATCCGCCCCAAATGCAGCGAGCCGAACGCAACGCGTCGCAGCGAACGAACGGGGTGGCCAATGGCCGCCAGCATCCGTTTGACCTGGTTCTTGCGGCCTTCGCGCAACGTCAACTTCAGTACGCTCGTCTCCGCCCCGGACCGATGGACCTTGACTCTGGCGGGCAGCGTGACGCCGTCCGAGAGCTGCACCCCGGAGGCGAGCCTTCGCAGAGTCGCCTGGTCGGGGCGCCCGGTTACCTCCACCTCGTACGCCCGCGGGACGTGGTAACTGGGATGAAGCAGCCGGTTGGCCAGCTCGCCGTCATTGGTGAACAGCATGAGGCCGCTCGCATCCCGGTCGAGACGCCCGACCGGGTAGACGGTCCTTGCCACGTGCTTGTCGAGCAGCGACATCACGGTCTTCCGGCCCTGGGGATCGCGCCGTGTGGAGAGATAGCCGCGGGGCTTGTGCAACAGGAGGTACAGACGTTCGGCTTCGAGCCCGATCCTCCGGTCATCCACCACTATCGTGGAACGATCCGGGTCAACCCGTGCTCCCGGGTGCCGAACGACCGTCCCGTCAACCGTCACGCGGCCCTGTCTGATGATCTCGGCGCACGCCCTTCGTGCCCCTACTCCGGCGCGCGCCAGCAGCTTTTGTAACTGCTCCATGGACAATCAATGCCCCTAACAGAGCAAGCCCCACAATGGCGGCGATCATCCCCCCGAGGTGTTCCCTGACCCGGGCCGCCAGCGATCTCGGTACGTCGCACGGCGCCACCAGCGTCGCTCGCAGCTCAGTCCCGTCCAGTTGCGAGACGATAAGCTCCCCCACCTTGCTGCCGGAGACCACCGGGGCCGTTGGATACGACTCGGCGACCCTCGGCGTCGGCCTGGGTCCGTCGACGGCGACGAGGGTGTAGATCGAGGACTTGGCCACTCCCGCCACCAGCGGCGGAGCGCCGTCGACCACGTGTACGTCAGCCGTGGTCTGGCCCGCGGAGACGACCCGCTGCCTCGCGAAGTTCCCGGAGCCCCACTCCAGCAACGCTCGTGCGTCCGCCCAGCTATTCTTGCACTGTAGTACAACGCACACGAGCTGCCAGCCGTCCTGGCTTGCTGAGGCAGCCAGACAGCGACCGGCGGGGCGGGTGTACCCTGTCTTGATGCCGTCCGCCAGATCCCAGTAATGCTCGCTGTCACGCCTGACGAGCCGGTTGCTGCTGGTCAGCTTCACCTTGCGAGGCTGCTTCTCGCCCTTCCGCTGCAGCGATATCTCTACTTCGGAGCGCGCCACCAGGCGACGGAACTCCGACAGTCTCAGGGCCTCCCTGGCCAGGCGGGCCAAGTCCCGCGCGGAGGTGACGTGGTCAGCATGGTGGAGCCCGTGTGGGTTCTCGAAATGAGTCGCTGTCAGCCCCAGCGCCGCTGCCCGCGTATTCATCCGATCGACAAAGGCCTCGACCGACCCGTCGATGTGCTCAGCCAGCGCCACGCTGGCATCGTTTGCGGAAGGCAAGACAGCTGCGGCCAAGAGGTCCCGTAAGCCCAGACGGTCGTCCGCCGCGAGATGGGCGGTGGCCTCGCCCACCGCGGCCGCCGCGGCAGACACCACGACCACGTCATCCAGGTTGCCCTCCTCCAGGACCAGCAGAGCTGTCATGATCTTGGTGAGGCTGGCAGGATAGCGCTTCTCGTCAGCAGCCCGCTCGTAGAGGACTTGCCCGGAGGCGACGTCCACGAGTACCGCCGAGGTCGCGGTGAGCTCTGGTGGGCCGGAGACACCGGCGATCGGGGTCCCCTGGGCTGCGGACGGAGCTTCCGGCGCTCCGCCCACGAGCACGCAGAGCCAGAGGGAGACGACGCTTGCACGGCAGACAACAGGTCGGCACTTGATCATTCGTCTGCTGAGTCGATGGTGTCGGTTGCGTCTTGGGCACCCGACCCATCGGTGACGTCGGGCGCCGGGGAAGCCTCTTCTATCGGGCGGGTATCCTCTGCCGCGGCCGGCCCGCCTGTTTCCACTGGCTCCGGAGGCGCCCCCGGGTCCCCGGTCTGGGATACACCGAGTAGTACGGGTGGCTCCTGGGCCGCAATCGCCTCGCGCAGCTCCTCGAGGTTGGGCAGGGACTCCAGGTCCCTCAGGCCGAAGGTGCCCAGAAAATGCGGCGTTGTGGAGTACAGCAACGGGCGGCCCGGTGCCTCCTTGCGCCCCACTGTTGTGACGATGCCCTTCTCGGCCAGCCCAGCGACCGCGTACTGCGAGTTCACTCCGCGCACCGCGTCGATCTCCGGCCGCGTTATTGGCTGTCGGTACGCTACGATCGCCAGAACCTCCAGCGCCTGGGCGCTCAGCCTGGTGGGTGCCGGCTGCAGCATCTTCTGCACCAGCGGCGCATACTGGGGGCGAGTCGCAAGCTGGTATCCGCCCGCCATCTCTACCAACTGCAGGCCCCGGTCGCCCAGGGAGGCTGCCAGCAGGCCAACGGCGTCGCGCACGTGGCCGACAGTGGTGTCGAGAACCTCAGCCAGCCGATCGGCCGACAGGGTATCGGGGCTGGCGAACAG
>CBFDAZ010000166.1:0-9042 GCA_965602825.1 uncultured bacterium | reverse complement strand
TGAGCGGCCCGAATCCGCGGAGGGGGCGAATGTTGTGCAGCGCTCGAACAAATATGCCCATCTGCTGTCCCGTTGCCGGAGCTTCCCGCCGTTCCTCCGGCGGCCGGTCCGGGTCGTCATGGCGCATGGTCTCGAAGTACCGCCATGGCCGCCCGGGGACTCTCGACGAGACAGCACATGGTCTGTCCAGGAAGTCGCAGTCCCGGTCCACCGCATACACGATTGGCGCGCCTTGCCCGGCCTCGCATAGCGCATCCAGCAAGTGTCGGCCGATGACCGCGTGGTACTCATCGGTCAGGCCGTATTCGGCCATGCCCCATGAGAACCGCCTCAGTGGAACTCGGACAACGTACTCCCGCTCAACGCACCGAACTGAGTAGTAGGTGGCGCTGTCGTCACCGTATCTGTCGAACCAAAGCCACGGTCCCGGGTTGAGCTTCTCGACCGACGTCGCGTCATGGCCGGTGTGCTTCTTCACCACGGCCGCCACGGCTTCGTCCTCTCCGGTCATCACCGGCGCGCGGGCCGGCGGCGCCTGCCCTCCGGCTCCTGCGCTTGACACGATCGCGGCAGCGCCAATGCCTGCCGCCCGGACGAACTGCCGACGACTCATTCCCGTGGGGATCACGGTTACCGCCTCCGGACATGCTCTGCCGCTGCCCATCTGCGGCAACGCCCACAGCACGCAGATGGGGCGCCCGCAGACGCGGTTGAAGCGGCCGTTACGCCAGGATGGTTACGGGGTCAATCACGTGGGAAGCGGGTGCCTACACGATCGCGCCCGCCTCATGCCCGGAGGGAAAGCAGTGGCTGTGTCGAGACGACGAAGAAGCGACTGCGGGGTACGAAGCTGGGCTACGCTGGATACCTTTTGGTGTATCTGAGTGTGGCACCCATGGGGGCCACCCCCTTCAGTACGTCCAAAGCCTTGGACTGAGTCCGCCTCACCCAAGCGACAGCGGACCACGGCTCGACCTACCTATAGCATATACGCCGGTGTGCGGCAAATGGTTGTGTGTTGACAACGCATTCGATGCTGGCGGAATGCGCCAGCGACACGCGATGCCCATGGGGCGCAGCCAGCCGTGCGGTCACCGGAGTGTTGCTGGGATCGACGCTTGACGCCGCGCTCTTCACACGCTAAGGTCTCGGAGTCGCGCGGCGCGTCCGGCGCCGGTGAGAAGCAGCAGGGAGAGTAACATGACCGGCACGATCACCGGGAAGATACTGCGCGCGCATCTTGTGGAGGGGGAACTTGAGGCCGGCTCACAGATCGGGCTTCGAGTGGACCAGACCCTCACCCAGGACGCCACCGGGACGATGGCCTATCTGCAGTTCGAGGCGGTAGGGGTGGATCGCGTCGCCACAGAGCTATCGGTCAGCTACATCGACCACAACACGCTGCAGACGGGCTTTGAGAATGCCGACGACCATCTATACCTGGCCGGCGTCGCGCGCAAGTACGGCATTGTCCTCAGCCGGGCCGGCAATGGGATCTGCCATCAAGTGCACCTGGAGAGGTTCGCGGCACCGGCCAAGGTGCTCGTGGGGTCGGACAGCCACACACCCACCGCGGGCGGGGTCGGTTCGTTTGCCGTAGGTGTGGGCGGCCTCGAGGTGGCGGCAGCAATGGCCGGCGGCCCGCTCTACATCAGCACTCCCAAGGTCCGGCGCGTCGAGCTGCTGGGAGAGCTTCCTGCCTGGGCGGCCGCCAAGGATGTCATTCTGGAACTCCTGCGCCGGCTGACGGTGAGCGGCGCGGTGGGTTGGGTCATGGAGTACGGCGGACCCGGCGTCTCGTGTTTGAGCGTGCCCCAGCGAGCCACTATCACCAACATGGGCGCAGAACTGGGGGCGACCTCATCGGTCTTCCCGAGTGATGGGAACACGCGACGCTGGCTGGGGGCCCAAGAACGGGAAGAGCAGTGGGTGCCGCTGCAGGCCGATGATGGCGCGTCGTACGATGAGGTCGTGACGCTCGACCTCTCGCAACTGGCGCCCCTGGTAGCCAGGCCTCACATGCCCGACAACGTCGTTGCCGTTCCCGATCTCGCGGGCACGCCCATCGATCAAGTGGCCATTGGAAGCTGCACCAACTCCTCGTACGTCGACCTGATGACGGCCGCCGAGATGGTGAAGGGCAAGCACGTCCCGCCCGAGGTCAGCTTCGTGCTGGCACCCGGCTCCCGGCAGGTTCTGTCGATGATCACCCGGAACGGCGCACTGGGGGACCTGATCGACGCCGGCGCCCGGGTGCTGGAGACCGCCTGCGGGCCCTGTCTGGGCGTTGGGCAGGCGCCGCGATCCGGCGCGGCCTCGCTGCGCAGTTTCAACCGCAACTTCGAGGGCCGGTCGGGGACCGCATCGGCCGGCGTCTACCTGGCCAGTGTCGAGACGTGCGTTGCATCGGCCCTGGCCGGACACATCACCGATCCACGCGAACTCGGCTCACCACCGGTGGTCGAGCTGCCTGCGCGGTTCCACGTAGACGACTCCATGATGGTTCCCCCGGCGCCGCCGGGGACAACGGTGGAGATCGTGCGCGGTCCGAACATCAAGCCCGCACCCCTGGGCGAACCGCCGCCCGACGTGCTGGAGGTCGAGGTCCTCATCGCACTGGGCGACAACATCACAACCGACGACATCCTGCCCGCGGGCGCGAAACTCCTGCCGCTACGGTCGAACATCCCGGCCTACGCGGAGCACGTGTTCGGTCGTCTGGGCCCCGAGTTCGCGGCTCGGGCCAAGAGCGCGGGGGCCGGCTGCATCGTCGGAGGAGCGAACTACGGCCAGGGCTCCAGTCGCGAGCACGCGGCCATGGCTCCAATGTACCTGGGTGTCAGGGCCGTGTTGGCGGAGTCGTTCGCGCGCATTCACCGGTCGAATCTCATCAACTTCGGGGTGTTGCCGCTACTAGTTGAGCGCGAAGCCATCGAGGGACTGGAGCCGGGCCGCCGACTGGTCCTTTCGGGCATCCATGCCGCCCTTGAGGCCCACGGAGGAGCCGTCGCGATCTCGACGGGTTCCGGCGACGCGATTACTGCACGGCTGGAGGTGACCGGTCGGGAGGCTCGCATACTGCGGGCGGGCGGCCTGCTCCGAGAAGTGCAGTGGCGTTCGGCACGCCCAGCCGGGTAAGATCCGCGGCGGGCGGCGGAGGTGCCGGGCGCTCGCGGGGAGAATCTGCGCGCCGGTCGGCGGAGGCCGCGTCCATTCGACCCGACAGCACTTGACAAGGAACTAGAGCCAGATGAGCTCCAACTGGTACCTGGTCGTTCTCGGCTTCCTCGTCGTCATTGGAATCGCGCTGGGATTCGGCCTGGCGCTGGCCATCGCCGAAGTGAGCGGTGGGGCGGCATTTGCCTTCGGGCAGGGCGTGGGCATGCTGGTCGTCACGTTCGGCTCCTGCACGCTTGGCGTGGTGCTCATGTACCTGCTATGGGCGCGGATCGAGGGCCGCTCCCGAGCCAAGGCCCGCGCGGCGCGAGCGAGGGACAAGAAGGCCCGCGACAGTCGCAGGAGGCGGAGGAAGAAGAAGTGAGTGCCGCTGTGAGCTTTTTTCGAGGGGCGCTACGAAGGATTCCGGCAGCGCGGTGACGAAGCCATGCCGGAACGAACGTGCCGGTAGACCCGGCAGCAGGGAGTTAATCCCGAGGGAGGGACACTGATGCAGAAGCAAGTCACACCGGCGATGATTGTGGTGGCCTTGATCGTGCTGGTCATCATCATTGGCTTGCTGTGGTACTTCACGATGGGCCGCAAACAGCAGCCAGCGCCCGATGAGCAGTTGATGGACCCGGCCATGATGGACCCGGCCATGATGGATCAGCCACCGGGGGCAACGTCAGAGCCGGCGCCGGAGACAGAGACGCCGGAGTCGCCTTAGTCGCAACGCGGACGCTGCCACGACAGCGATCGGCTGTGCCGTGGTGTACATACCGTGTTGTGTCGGATGGACCGCATTGCAGGCCGCTGCATGGGGCGCGACCAAGTTTTCTGTCGCGCCCCACCACGCGCGGTATCCTAACATTGTTGGGCCGATTGTTGGTGCGTGTTGTCAGGAGGCCCAACGGGCCCGGTCCGCAGCAATATGAACCGTCCCGAGCTCGAGCAGATCGCGGCGACTGCCCGCGAGTATCTCGATCAGATCGATGCCGCGCGAGAGCACGCTCTCACGGCTTCGAGACAGATCACCCGTGCCTCCGCCACGGCCATCAAGCACGTCCACCGCCAGGAGCCAGAGAAGGCCCGGGCTCTGCTGGCGGAGACAGAGGCGATCGTGTCATCGCTAAGCCAGCGCCTTGACGAGACGCCAACACTCCGCTTCGCTGGCTTCGTTCAGGATGCGCTCAAGGAATTCGCCGAGGCGCAACTGACATACTGCATCGTCCACGGCGACAGACTGCCCACGCCGGAGTCCATCGGGGTGACTCCGCCGGCCTATCTCAACGGATTGGCCGAGGCGATCGGGGAGATGCGCCGACGGGCCCTGGACCTGATCCGTATGGGGCAGCCGCAAGGCGCGGAACGCACGCTGGAGGAGATGGACGAGCTCTACGGGACACTCATGACGTTCGACTACCCGAATGCCGTGAGCTATGGGCTGCGCTCGCGAGTCGATGCGGCCAGGGGCCTGGTAGAGCGGACGCGGGGGGACGTGACCAACGCACTCCAACAGGCCCGCCTGGAGGAGAAGATGGGGCACCTGCGTTCGCACCTGGGAGATGAGGTCGAGTAGAGGCCTCGCGCAGCTCAGCGCCATACCGGTCGCAGGCGGACCGGCAGCCACCACTCGTAAGCGAACCCCGGAACCATCAGTCTCTCCGTCACGCGAGTCACGCCGTCCGGGCACCGTGCTGCGAGGCGGTGCTCGCCAGGTGGAACGGGCAACTCCATCGTCTCTCCTGCCGGAGCCGGTTGCTCCGGTTCGCCATCCAGGGCGAAGGGAAGTGGCTGGTCATAGCCGTTCGTAATCCGCAACAGCGGCTGGGCAAGCTCCCGGTGCCGGGTGACCTCGGCTGACCCCAAGTACCCCTCTTCCGTGTCGCCGTCGAAGTCGGCCAGGTCGGGGTCGAACTCCCAGTTGAGGTCGAAGGAGCCCGCGCACAAGTGCCGTTCCATCTGGTCGTGGAAGTAGGTCTGGTCAGTGCTGAAGATGAAGTAGTCGGGCAACAGGTCGTGCTTGTGGTTGACACCCAGCTTGACCCCCTGGTCCTCGCCGGCATAGACCAGGATGTAGCGCTCAGGGCTCCTGGGGTTGGGGTAACAGAGGACCAGCCCGGTTTGCGGTCCCGAGAAGGTGCGTCCGCCAATCGTGTACTCGTGGTCGCCGATGCGGACAGGCAGTTCATCAGCCACCAGGGCCAGGACCTTGTTGCTGTCCGGTGTGCCAAACAGGACCAGGTTGCTCGCAGCCATCACCTCGTCCGTCACCGCAACGTCGGGCAGCAGCGGCGGTCGGCCGTCGGCGAAGGCGTCCCATTCGTCGCACCATCTCTCGGCCCGCTCGGCCAGAGCCTCGTCCTGCGCCGCCGTTCCGGCCGTGCCGGGGACGACGACGAACGGACCATTGAAGACGTCCTCGACCGGTCCGCACAGCCCCTTCTTCTTGCGGAAGGCCCCGTCTTTGGGTGGCGGGAGAGGCTCCGCTATGTCCACTACGAGCTCGCCGGCTTCGGGCACCCCTCTGAACACCTCGTTCCCGTCGGCGAGGACGGTGATTGCGCGGTCCAGGTCCAGCAACTGGTCCGACAGCGTGAGGCTTACGCGGGCCACGTTATCCGTCTGCAGCTCAATGCGGTTCCCGTCGTCGCTGACGACAGCCTCCACCAGACCGGGCTGCCCCCACTTCCGGTACTCCAGGATTCGCAGCCAGAACGCTGTGTCGTACCGGTAGCTGTAGCTCTTCAGGCGAACGTGCTTGGGCCAGCGGTTGAGCTCGTGGGTGACGAGCCAGGAGAACGCCTTCTCGTAGCAGAGAAGGTACCAGTATATGTAGTGATCGGAGCCCTCATGCTCGAAGTACTCATCGACCGGCGTGCCGAGCTGGTCCAGGCGCCACTGCATCATGTGTGACTGTTCGATCGGGATAAGCCCGTCAAGCTCGCCATGCTGGAGGAAGTACGGCTGGCCGACCGCGTTCGGGGCCAGGTCGATGGGGTTGTCCCACTCGCCCAGGAACTGCTTGAACTTGGGTGCTGTCACACGCGGCCAGGGCCACCAGACGAACATGTCGGTCTGACCGCACATCGGGGCGCAGGCGGCGAACAGGCCGGGGTATCTTAGCGAGATCGTCCACGTCCCGTAGCCACCCATAGAGGGTCCGGACAGGTAGATGCGGTCCGGGTCAATGGAGTAGAAGCGCTGGGTCTCCTCTATCGCGCGGAGAACGTCCACTTCGCCCACGCCCTGGAAGTCTGTGTTCCGGCGTCCGTAGGGGGTCAGGAGGATCGCACCGTTGCGGGCAGCGATTCGCTCCTTGTCTTCGGTCAGGACCCACGGCTTCGTCAGCTTGGTGTCCTGGACGTACCCGTGGAGGAAGACAATGAGAGGCCGGGGCTGGTTCGCATTGTAGTCATCGGGGATGTACAGGTAGTATGGCTGCGCCGTATGGTCATTGCGTGTGATGTAGCCCCGTTCGAGATGTCCGGTCTCCCCTTCGAAGGCCGGGCGTCCTCTTCTCAGGTCCTCCAGGGCCTTGATGCCCTCCGCGATTTCTTCCCGGACATCCTCCGGCCGTCCGAGGATCCATGCCGCGTAGGCCCGGGCCTTGCGGAGCTTGAGCCGGGCAAGAGGCATGTTGGACAGATACGCCGCGCTGGTCCGGTCGGTGGCAGCTTGCTCGGCCTGTTCGATGGCCTGCTGCAATCCCTCTATCTCGCCCTCCACTGCGGGCATCTGGGCAGGCTGTAGAACCGGTTGCAGCAACGCGAATGCCAGAGCTAGACTCATGAGGACCTCCTCGACGGCAGGCACGGGCGTTGGCGCGGCTCGGGAATGGCTCCCTACTGGTGCCCCTCGCACTCAAGGATCAAGCAAGGGCCAGTGGGATAGCGCCCTGTCATCAATCCATAGACGCACAACCCCCCCGGAAGGTCCCCTCCCACCCGCAAACGCAGTTGCGTACCAGACTGGAGAGCGTGCAGGATCGGGTCCCTGGCATCGGCATCCGGTTCCAGCGAGACCAGTTGCCCGTACCGACCGGCGAAGCCGTAGTGGTGTGACAACACCCCCCGCCCATCAGCCGGGTGATCGTGGAGATCGACCGTGCCCAGGTCCACCTCGCCGATGGCTGCGTGCACCCGCGAGGGCCAGGTCTCGTAGTCGGCCTGCTTGCCTCCGCCGCCCGGTCGGCAGGAGGATAGCTCCGCCAGGAGCCGCACCGACCGGACCTCGTCCGCCGCGAGACCCGGGGGCAGGCCAGCCGGGGCTGAGAGTTCGCCGGAGCCCTCGAACCAGACGGCCTGGGTTTGGCTTTCGACCTCGAAGGTTGATGCCCGGTCACCCCCGAACGCCATGGCAGGAGCCTCCACGATCCTCGCCTCCGGCAGAGGAACCCACGCCTCTCCCCCGTCGCCGACAACGTGGAAGTACAGCCAGTTCCGGGCGATCGGCTCGCCGTCGGTCGTCTCGAGCCACACGCGGAGTGTTGCGAGGCCGGGGCGGTCGGGCATGGTGAGCTTAATCGGGCCCGAGGGTGTCACCGCGAACCGCGGGAAGGCACAGCGACGCCGCGGGCCCTCCCTGAGCAGCGACGATTCGCCGAGCCAGTCGGTCATCTCGAGTCGCCAGGCGAGCGTCGCGTGGTCCCCAACGAACGGGCCGAAGTGAGACGCGAAGACAGGGACCTCGACGGTATCGCCGAGCCGCACGGTCCGGCACGGCGGCGCATCAAGAACGAGGAAATCGGCGGCGTTCACGTCTTTCGCGTCATAGCCGAGCTCCTTCGGTGTGTGATCGTAGTTCAGGAGCCCGTTTCGCTCCCACTCGATGTCCGTGAGTTCGGTGTAGACATAGCCGCAGATCCTGTCGTGCAGGCGCAGCTCATTGGTCAGGAAGTGGAAGCACCAGGAGACATCGAGGTCGCCCATGCGAGCCGAGATGCCGCCGTACTCGCTGTTGAGCAGCGGCTCGCGGCCCTGCGTGCGGCCGGGACAAAAGTTGAATTCCGAGCCCGGCTTGGTGCGGTTGACAACGTCCTGAATGTGCGCCTTCGCGGCTGCATAGTCGTTGAGGTAGAAGTGCCAGGAGTTGAGGTCGGTCGTGACGTGGTCGTACCGACAGGGCGAGTTGTCCTCGACCGGTCGGGTCGGGTCGAGCGTCCTGGCCAGGACCACCATCCGCTCGACCCACTCCTGCCTCGCCACATCGTCCTTGTACGCTTGCCCGCCAAGGCCCCAGGTCTCGTTGAAGAGACACCAGGCGATGATGGAGGGGTGCCCGCCGTCCCGCTCGATGATGCCCCGCATCATCCGCTCCCAGCGCCCACAGGCCAACTCTGACCAGCCATCGTGGCCGAAGTTCGGCATGTCCTCCATCGTCAACATGCCCAGCCGGTCGGCCCAGTAGTGGTATCGAGGGTCCTCGGCTTTGATGTGGATTCGCAGGAAGTTGAAGCCCAGGTCTCGCGCCAGTTCGATGTGATTGCGGATCTCGCCATCCGAACGGAACGTGTAGACGCCCCACGGGTTGAACGACTGGTCGAGGGCACCTCGCAGGTACACGGGCCTCCCGTTGAGATGGATGCAGGTGTGAGCTCTGCCCGGCAGGGGCTTGATGCTCACTTCCCGGAAGGCGAAGTAGGTCTGGACCATGTCGACTGCCAACGCCCCTCGCAGCAACTCGACCGTCACGTGATACAGGTACGGGTCTTCGGGCGACCACAGGCGAGGCTGGTCGAGGGACATCTTCATGGTGTGGGGCCCCTTGGCGGCATCGCTGTCTGCGCCCCAGGTGTAATACTCGGTACCCCCGGCGGGGCTCTGCACCGCCACCCGGAAGCCCATGTCGCCCGTGGCCGACCGGTTGAGGGTGACGCCACAC
>CBFDAZ010000165.1:0-9087 GCA_965602825.1 uncultured bacterium | reverse complement strand
GAGACACTGACGATCCGGCCGTAGCCTTTCGGCAGCATGTGCCGCAGCGCATGCTTGCAGCAGAGGAAGGCGGACTTGAGGTTCAGGGACATCATCTTGTCCCAGGTCGCTTCCTCGGTGTTGACCAGCTCTGCCCCCGCGTCGTAGCCGCCGACGAGGTTCAGCAGAATGTCGGGCGCACCCAATTGCTGGCTCGTCTCCTCCATCAGCCGCTCGACATCCGTCTCCATCGTGACGTTGGCCTTGATCGGTACGAGGTCGGTTTCATCGGGGACCTGAAGGAGAAGCGTCCCGAGTTCCTTGTCAACGTAGTAAGCGGCGGCCACGCGGGCCCCCTCGCTCAGCATCCGCAACGTGACGGCCGAACCCAGGTTGCCCGTGGCTCCGGTTATGACAGCGACCTTCCCAGTGAGGCTCATGCGTCACAACTCCTCTTCTCCGCGGTCAGGCAGATAAGCGCGTGGTGGTGGGGCTCACCATGGCGCCTGTCGAGCACAAACTGCTCGCTGCACGTCTCTGGCCTGAGACCGGGGAAGAGCGCGAGCAGCGATGGGGGGTCGAAATAGGTGCGCACCAGCGGCGAGAACTCGCTGTGTCCGGGATCGTCGTGCCCGAACACAGACACGTACAACCACGCCCCCGGCTTGAGGGCCGACGTGATCCGCGCCGCAACGTCCAGGAGTTCGTCGAGACCGAGGTGACACAGGATGGTGTCCGCGGCGATCACATCGTAGAGGCCCGAGATCGCGCCGGTGTCCCGGACATCACACACCGTGGGCCGTATGTCCAGCCTCGCGCGCCGGGCTGTGCGCCTCAGTCTGCTCGCCGCTGACGGTGAGGCGTCAAGCGCCTCAACGCGGAAGCCCTGTTTCGCCAGGAAGACGCTGTTGCGGCCATCGCCCGAGCCGACGTCGAGCGCTCGGCCGTTCAGCCCCTTCTTGACAATCATCCGAGCGAACATCGTGTCAGGTTGCGACCCAAACAGCGGCTCGGCCCGCCGGTAGGCCTGTTCGAAGGCAGCCAGCATCAGCCTCTCACCCTACCATCGCTCCAGAGTGCCCTGGCAGATCGGCCGTTGGTGGGTCGCGTCCGCCGTCAATAGGCCTTGAAGTACTTCGCCGGAGCCTGACATACGGGGCAGCGATCCGGGGCCTCACCGACGACCACGTAGCCGCAGAACTCGCAGAGCTGCAGAGGCTCGTCGCCCACATCGCCCCCGGCATCGACCAGTTCCTTGGCCTGGTCGTATAGCCCCAGATGGCTCGCCTCTGCGCCCTGAGCGTGCTTGATGCTCTGCTGAGCCTTCTTGTCTTCCTCAAGCTGGGCGATCGCCATGTAAGCCGGGTACATGTCCTGGGACTCGAACGCCTCCCCGCTGCGCGCCGCCGCCAGGTTCTCCGACGTGCTGTTGATCATCGACAGCACCTTGAGGTTGTCCATTGCGTGGATGCGCTCCGCCTCGGCGACACAGCGGAACAGCCTGGCCACATTGGCCTTGCCTTCCTTCTCGGCTTTCTCGGCGAACGCCAGGTACTTGAGGTGTGCCTGCGCCTCGCCGGCCAGTGCGGCCTCGATGCTCTGCTCCGTCATCTTGCCCATCGCCGTACCTCCTCGGATCGGGTTCATTTTGAATAACCCCATGGACGGCATGTGAATTCCCCATGATACCTCCACAGAGGTCATGTCCGACGGCTCCCCGGGCAAGGGCTTTGCACGTCAGCAACGAAGTCTGCCGGACGCAATCCGTGACGACTGCTGCAAGGCCGGGAGCTGAGCACGACAATGCGCAAGACGCTGAAGGTGCTGGCAATCGACGGCGGAGGGATTCGCGGGATCATCCCGGCAACCATACTTGCCGACATCGAGCGGCGCACGGGTCAGCCGACGGCCCACCTGTTCGATATTGTTGCCGGGAACTCCATCGGCGGCATCCTGGCCTTGACCCTGACGAAGCCGGATGACTCCGGCCGGCCCCAGTTCTCCGCGTCCGAAGCACTGGCGCTATACGAAGAGCATGCGGTGCGCATATTCCAGCGCCGCGCCTGGCATGGCATCCCAGGCCTCAGTTTCGTGGTGAACATGCTGCGGCCGAAGTACAGGGCTGAAGGGCTGGAGGCCGTGCTCGACCAGTACCTGGGCGAGGCGCGTCTGGCGGACGCAGTGACGGATGTACTCGTCGGCACGTATGACGTACAGCACGGGGCGCCGCGCCTCTTCAGCAGCCGCTGTTGTGGTATCGACGACGACCCGAGCAGCGATCTACTGATGAAGGACGCCGCCCGCGCCACCTCTGCTGCGCCGGGCTTCTTCCCACCGGTGAGGCTCGAGTTGGGCGACCCAGAGAACAGCGGGACCTTCGTTGATGGCGCGCTGTTCGCCGAGAATCCGGGCCTCATCGCGTATGCAGACGTAATGGCCCGGCACCCCGAAGACTGCGATGTCCTTCTGGTCTCCCTCGGTTGCGGCCAGACGAGGTGTCGCGTGCCCTATCACAAGGCGCGCAAATGGGGGTTCTTCGGGTGGGGGGCGCACCTGGTTCGCATCTCCCTGGGCGGCGCCAGCCACATGATCGACCGCGAGCTGGAGCAACTTCTACCGGCTCGGGCCGGGCGCAGGCGCCTCTACCGCTTTCAGCACGATCTTGAGCCTGGCCAGGAGTCAATCGACGACATCAGGCCCCGCAATATCGCCGCGCTCAAGGCCTTCGCACAGCGACTCCTTGCCGAGCAGGCAGAGATGCTGGACGACCTGTGTCAGCAGCTAGCGGGCGACCGCCCCTGAACGGCGGCGGGAGGAACCGGCCCTCCCCGGGGAGAACTGCAACGGTGCCGGTCCGCCGGCTTTGTCGCTGCGGGCTGCGCTCAATCGTCGCACCGATGGGGAGCGTCCATGCCAGTCGTCGGCTTCGATAATGAGAAGTACCTTCGAGAACAGACCGAAGCCATTCTCGAGCGAGTCGAGCGTTCGCAAGGCAAGCTCTACCTCGAGTTCGGCGGAAAGCTGACCTTCGATTTCCACGCCGCCCGCGTGCTGCCCGGCTACGATCCCAACGTCAAGATGCGCCTGCTGCAGGGCCTCAGGGACCAGATCGAGGTCGTCTTCTGCGTCTACTCGGGCGACCTCGAGCGAGGCCGCATCCGCGGCGACTTCGGCATGACCTACGATCTGGCCACCCTCAAGGCGATCGACGACCTGCGTGACTGGGACATCGGGATCTCCGCGGTGGTGATCACGCGCTTCCAGGAGGGACCCTCGTCGGCGCGGCTGATGCACCAGCTGGACGGCAAGGGCATCCGCGCCTACACGCAGCCGGAGATTCCGGACTACCCGAATGACGTCGATCTGATCGTGTCCGAGGACGGCTACGGGCGCAACCCCTACGTCGAGACCGACGCCCCGATTGCGGTGGTCACCGGAACCGGCCCCGGCAGCGGCAAGATGTCAACCTGCCTGTCTCAACTCTACCACGATCATCGCCGGGGCCGGGAATCTGGCTATGCGAAATTCGAGACCTTCCCGATCTGGCGTCTCCCGGTCGATCACCCGGTCAACGTGGCTTACGAGGCGGCAACCGCTGACCTCGGCGACATCGTCATGATCGATCCCTTCCACCTGCGGGCCTACGGCGAGACAACCGTCAACTACAACCGGGACATCGACAACTTCCCGATCCTGAAAGCCGTCATCGATCGCATCGCCGGCGAGGGCGACCGGGACTCCCACTATCAGTCGCCCACGGACATGGGCGTCAACCGAGCGGGCTCGGGTATCATCGACGATGAGGTCGTTCGGGAGGCCGCGACCCAGGAGGTGATCCGGCGTTACTTCCGGCACTACTGGGAACGTCGTCGCGGCTTGTGCGCCCCATCGGTGCTTGACCGGGCCGAGAAGCTGATGGCAAGGCTCGGCGTATCGCCCGAGGATCGGCCGGTTGTCAGCCCCGCCCGAGAGGCGGCTGCCGAGGCGGAGCGGAACCAGCGCGGCAAGGACGGGTTCTTCTGCGGTGCTGCGCTGCAACTCGCCGATGGGGCCATCGTGACGGGCAAGAATTCACCCCTGCTGCATTCCGCCTCTGCGGCCATCATCAACGGCATCAAGCAGCTTGCGGGTATACCGGACAGCATCCACCTGCTTCCCGAGAGCGTCGTCCAGAGCCTGACCGATCTGAAGGCCAACTACCTTCAGTCCAACTCCCCGAGCCTGAACGTTCAGGAGGTCCTGGTAGCCCTCGGAATCAGTGCGGCCAATAACCCCGCAGCGAGGGCCGGAGTCGACATGCTTCCAAAGCTCCGCGGCGCGCAGATACACCTCACTCACGAGCCCGGACTGGGCGATGAGAACGGCCTCCGCAAGCTCGGGATCAACGTGACGACCGACGCCAACCCCACATCTACCGGTTACTTCCTGCGCTGAGGGGCCTGGCACCCAAACCGCCTGAGATACACAACGGCAGATCGAATGGGAGAGTACAGCGATGTCCAGCGATGACCGGGCACTGGTCGAGTACCTGAGGAGGGCTTACCACGCCGTCGATGGCTTGTGGTTCGTGATGGTGGAGGAGGCCCACGACTTCGACCATGCGCTGGCGCTTGACCGGCGGGTCTGGGAGGTCCTGGCGAAGATCCAGGCTCGCAAAGCCCGCGAGGTGACGGGCTGTGTCGGCAACACGATCGACGAGCTTGCCCGCTGCTACGGGCTCAAGCTGACTGCCGACGGTCACCAGTTCGAGACCACCACGGCCGCCGACGAAGTGCGCTTCACCGTTCGGGAGTGCCCATGGCTGGGACTTCTGCGGGACAGCGATCGACAGGAGTTGGCCGCGCAGGTCGCCCAGGCGGTCTGCCCGACCGAAGGCCGGGGTTGGTGCCGGGAGTTCGGCGGGGAATACGAGTTCGACATGCCCGTGATGGCCTGTTCAGGCGCGGACCATTGCGAGATGCGGTTCGTGCGGCGTTCGGACGGCTGACGTCCGGCCGCCATCGCGGCCGCCAACTTCACCCGAAGACTTGGCAGTCGCCCAGGTCGTTCGAGCCGTCCGTAGGTCGGGTCTCCAGGCCCGACGTCGTCCTATCGCCATGGTTGCCGACCCAGACCAGTAACCTCACCACGGCGGCAGAGCCAGGGTCCCGCCGTCCATCACGAGAGAGATCGCGTCGAGATATTCGGCATCGTCGCTGATCAGGAAGGCGACGGCCTTCGCCACGTCGATCGGTTGACCCATCCGGCGGACGGGGATCTTCTTGGCGACATCCGCGTAGAGCTCCTCGAGCGGCTGGGTCCACCCGGCCGCACTCGCCGCGAGCATCGGGGTATCGATCGTCCCGGGGCAGACCCCCACCACTCGCACGCAGCCCGCATGGTCCGTGGCCAACGGCCGGATCAGCGCTTCGAGGGCGCCCTTGGCGGCGCAATAAAGTGCGTGCTCGGGGAAACCGACGAAGGCCGCCACCGATGTCGTGATGACGATGACACCCTTCCCCTGCTTCTCCATCACCGGGATCACGTGCTTCGCCAGCCACAGGTTGCCCATGACGTTCACGCCCATCACTGCGTTCCAGTCCTCGAGCGTGAAATCGGTCACTTTCCCCTGTCGCCAGACGCCCGCATTGCTGTGAAGCGCGTCGATCCGGCCGTGGAGTTCCAGGGCCGTCTCCACCAGCGCCTTCACGCTGTCCTCGTTCGAGACATCGACCGCGACGAACCGCACCTCCAGCCCCTTCCCCTGCAACTCCTCCTCCAGTGCCTCGCCCTCCTTGGGCTGGTTCGAGGCAGTCACGACCTTCGCGCCCTGCTCGGCGAAGTAGCGGCTGCAGCCCTCGCCGATCCCCGAGGTGCCGCCGGTCACGACGATGACCTTGCCGTCGATGGACATGTCAATCCCCCCGTCAGCAGTCGAAGCTGGACGGGACAGGCTCGAAAGCCTGTCCTACGCGGTCACTCGTACTGCATGAACTCAAAGACTGCGCCGTCTTTCAGGATGAAGACTACGGTCAGGCCTTCCATCGGCTGGAAGGGCGCCAGGATGACCTCCTCGCCCTCGATCTCCCGCTGCAGGTCGTCCGTTTCGAAGGCGATGTGCGGTAGATCGCGCAGCGGGCCGGTCACCGGTGAGTCCGGCTCGTACCGCAAGTACTCCACCTTGTACGGGTGCGGCTCAAACTCGGTGACCCACACCCTCGTACTCTCGACCCAGGTCTCGCCCGGCTGTTTCTCGTCGGTCGGCAGGCCAATGTGAGAGAACTTGCGCATGATTACCTCCGTACAGGGCTCGTATTCGTGCAGGGCACGTTATCATCTAGCCGCATACTCCAGCGCGCTATCCGCCATGGCGAAGAAGTCGTACTGCGGGTCATAGCCCAGCATCGTCCGGGCTTTGGTGATGTTGATGGCGAAGGAATGGTAGCCCGGGCACGGGATCTCTATCGTCGGCAGGTCCATCTTCTCCGCCAGATAGTCCGCTGCGACGCGGTAGTCGAACGCCGCCGGTCCCGCGATGTTGAACGACTCCCCAATGGCGCTCGGGTTCCCGATGGCTCTGCCGAAAGCCTGCATTACGTCGTCAATCTGCACGATGTGTCGGTAGTAGGGAGTCCCGGAGGCATCGGTCAGGATCGGGACGTGCTCCTCCCCGGCGCGGACCAACTCGAGGATCTCCTCTGACACCTCGCCGAAGCCATGACCGGGCTCGGCGGGATCGACGTTCCTGAGCAGGGAGAAGTGCTCCAGCAGGTCATCCTCTTCGAAGATCCATGAGCAGCGCAGGATGGTTAGCGGGAGGTCGTACTGCACACCATACTGCCGGGCCATGACCTCCTCGATCACCTTGGTGAAGGCGTAGTAGCCCGGGTAGGCCACCAGCGGGTGACTTTCGTCTATGGGAATCGGCTGGGGATAGAACCAGATACCGAAGGCGGCGTCACCGCCGAACAGCATGAACTGCTTTGTACCCTCCCAGCGACAGGCCTCAAGGATGTTGAGCGTGCCCCGGACACTCACGTCGAAGAAGGTGTCCTCGTCCTCCTTTGTCGTAGCCATTTGAACCACGGCATCGGTCTCTCGTACCACCTTCCGCACGACCTCCGGGTCGCTCACGCTGCCCTGAACGGTCTCCACGCCGTCGCCCGAGATCGGGGTCCGATGGACGAGGGCCCGCACCTTCAGGCCGCGCTCGAGTAGCAACGGAATGACCCTCTGACCGACCTTCCCCGATCCGCCGAAGACGGCAACCGACTTGAGGTTCATTGCAGTCTCTCCTATCAGGCCCGCGTTAGCTCAGGGGACCAGTATGTCAGAGACCTGTGCCCGCAAGGTGAGCAGACGCTGTTCCTGGGCATCGCTGAACGACCCGAGCCGCTGCCCGTAGGTGTCCATCCACGTGGTCAGACGAGCGTAAGCCTCCGTATCGAGCTGGACGTCGTGGTGGCCGGTCTTCAGCACAGCCAGCAGTGCGCTTGTCTTGGCCGCGCCCTCGCCAGGAATGGAGCGCCCCCCGCCGTAGCGTGCCACCACGTGGTCGCGGAGGCTGGGTTTGCCGTACGACACCAGAGCCTCCCAGGCCTTGGTGGGCGTCAGATCGAGCGTCGCCGCTGTGGCATCGGGCCCGTCCGGCCGATGGCAACTCACACAGTGCAGGTCCAGGACGGGCTGAACGAGTCGGTCGAAGCGCAGCGGCCAGGAGCCTTCAGGGCCGACCTTCAGCTTCGACGGAGCTTGGCGGAGTGCCAGGGCCTGCAAGTTGGTGGGGGTCGTCGTACGCGGCTCGTGGCAGCCGACGCAAGACAGCGTCTGGCCCGGCTGAACGCAGGTGAGACTCCGCATCGTCTGGATCGCGAGGCCGTCTTGGTCCAGAGCCTGGAAGAAGACCGACACCCCGGCCGGGACGTGGAAGTATGCCGAGCCGTCCTCCTCAACGGGGGCCGAGCCGATCACGTATTTGCCGGGATCATCCCGCGTCACGCCGAGGACGGGCGTGTTCATCTGGGGCTGGGTCTTCGCCGGTACGCCCACGACGCGGATGCTGTTCACTGCACCCCGCTCGATCCCCGTCAGACCGTCGTAGACGTTCAGGAGTAACAGCGTGCCCTCGTCGGCATCGCCGGCTTCAGCATTGTTCGGTCGAGCCGGCGGCTTGTGGCGGGGGCGCAGCGGGATTGGGAACATGCTCGAGATGTCCGGATCTCGGTACAGGAGCTCCAGGTTCCCAAACGCGTCGTACAGGTACAAGCCCAGGGCGTTAGGCGGATTGACGCTGCCCTGCCGCCCCAGCGGCAAGCTGCTCCAGGCGACCAGGTAGTGCCGTTCCGAAAGCGGGTAGGGGTTGACGTAGTAGCTCTCCGGCCACCCCTCGATCTCGGGGAAGCAGACCTCCGGCGTCAGACGGGTGATCGGCTCCGGTCCGTCGAGCCCCAGACTGGGGTCGAACAACGCCAGGCTGCCCGCGGTGATGGAGTGGTGGCCGGAACCGGTGAAGATTAGCTTCTGCGAGCCCGGTATCGCGCGCGCCTCGAAGATGCAGTGCGGGGCGTGGGTGAAGTTGCCGTAGACCGCCTGGGGGTTCGTGCCGTCCGGGTTCACCGACCAGAGACTCATGTACGGCATGTTGCTGCGGTCAACGTAGTCCCACCGCGCATAGAGAATGCGCCCATCGTTGGCGACCGAGGGCGTCCACTCGAAGTTCTCAAAGGGTGAGATCGCCCGCAAGTTGCCACCGTCTGCGTCCACCACGTGGAGCGTGTAGATCGCCACGGGCCGGGAGTTGCCTCCGCCACAGCGCACGTAGCTATCGGGTAGGGCGCCCCGGCGTGTCTCCTGCGCGCTCTCTATTCCGCAGCGGATGAATTGCCCCCGCCGTGTGGACAGGAAGACGATGTCCCCACTCGGAAGATACCGAGCGTCGAAGTCGTCGTACTTGCCGTGGGTCAACTGACGGAGGCCGCTGCCATCGACGTTCATCTCGAACACGTGGTAGAAAGCGTCCTCCGCAATGGCACCCTTGTTGACCTTGTCCTGGACGCCGGCCAGCTCCGGGTAATACCGGCAGTAGGCGAACAGGATCCTCTCTCCGTCATACGAGAGATCGGGCCGCAG
>CBFDAZ010000164.1:0-9093 GCA_965602825.1 uncultured bacterium | reverse complement strand
GGCTCGACGGAGGGTCCCGATGGCCCGTGGACGCCGCTCGTGGTTGAGGGTGACATGGCGCGGCAGCATACCTTCATCTTCGAGAACGCCCCCGTGCGCTTCCTGGAGATCGACCTGGGGGAGAGCTCAGACTCCCGCGGATCGCGGATCACCAGCCTCGGCGTCTTCACCACGTACCGCTGCGCCGAAGCGACCGAGGTGGCCCGATGGCTTGCCGAACTCTATGACCGTGACACCGAGGGGCTCGCCCGCTTCTTCGCGGCGGCCGATGCCGGGGATTGGCAAAGCGCCATTCACGAGCTGAGGAGCTTCTATGCAGCGCGCCTCGAGGAACGGCCGCCCGGAGTCAGTGAGCGGTCGCGGGGCATAGCGGATGACATGCTCGCCCACCGGTTCCAGTTCGGGGAACCCGCGCACACGTTCGGGCCGCAAGTGGAGGAGATCGACTGGGCCTTCGAGCTGGACTACGAATGGACCAACAGCCTCAATCGTTGCGGCTTCTGGACGCATACATCAAACGTCTACCAGGGCACCGGCGACACCCGGTACCTCCGGGAGATCGAGGCCGAGCTGCTGCACTGGATCGAGAGCTGTCCGCTTCCGCCCAAGCCGCAGGAAGGACGCTACTTCAGTTGGCAGACGTGGGACTGCCCCGCGAAGATCACCTGGAGGTCGCTGGATTCGGCGATCCGGCTGTGGAAGCTCTGCGCGCTCGTGCCCGTACTGTGCGCCGACCGAGACCACGTCAGCGACCGGGCGTGCATGAACCTGCTTTACTCGATCTGGGAGCACCTGGACTACCTGTCAGACGATGACTGGGATGGCGGCAACTGGCTCTCGACGGTCAACTCCAGCGTCCTGGACGCGACGGTCGCTTTCCCCGAGTTCAGCGACAGTGGATCGTGGCTCACATTTGCGAGCAGCGCCTTTGAGACCAACGTGATGCGAGATGTGCGGCCGGATGGCAAGGAGATCGAGAACTCCGTCGGCTACGTTGCGTTCGCCTACAGCAGCATGTTCAACGTGCTGAAGACGCTCACCGAGCGCGGCGTCGAGGTCAATCCGGAAGTGCGTCGCCGGCTGGACCTACTCCAGGACTTCCTGGCCTGGTGTCTGTTCCCGGACATGACGACCCCCATGATCGGCGATGCGGATCAGGGCGGACCGGGACTGCTCGAACGGACGTGGCCCTTCTTCGGCCGTCAGGACATCCGCTACATCATCACTCAGGGCCGGGAGGGGACGCGACCCGCCGTCGCCTCGCGGCAGTGGGAGGACTCGGGCTGGGCGGTCATGCGCAGCGACTGGGACGAGGGCGAGTTCGAGGAGGCCCTGCACCTTGTGTTCAAAGCCTCCCCCGTCGGTCCGCACGGCCATCTGGACCAGCTCTCGCTGACGCTCTATGCCTACGGCCGCCCGTTAATCGTCGATCCCGGGCGGTGCAACTACCGCGCGGAGGGGCGCCGCTTCGCCGCGACGCCGTACCACAACACGGTAACGGTCGATGGGCAAGACCAGGCACATGGGGATGCAACGCTCGAGCGCTGGGAGAGCACCGAGAGCTACGACCTCGTTGTGGGATCACACGGCCTCTACGACGGCGTGTCGCATCGCCGCACGATCCTGTTCGTGAAGCCCCGGTTCTTTGTAGTGCGGGACGACCTGAAGGCCGAGGGGGAGCACGAATACGCAGCCCGCTGGCACTTCCCCGAGGGCGCTGACCCACGCGAGCTGTCCGAGCACCGCGTTACGACGCAGTTCGCCGAGGGCGCGAACCTGCTGATTGTGCCCCTGGGCGAAGTGGGTGAGTCGTCGGCCGAGGACTTCGAGATCGCCTACCACTGGGACGAGCGCGTCCCGGCGCGTGGTTGGACGTACGGACTGGGAAGCGATCGGCTGGTGACGCTGCTGATCCCGTATCGAGGGTCAGAGCCGCCCGAAGCTACCGTCGAGGCGGTCAAGGTCACCGGCGAGACGACCGATATTCGTTTGACCATGGATGGTCGGACGTGGGACGTGCGGGTGACCCGGGATGAGGCTGCGATTGTGGAGGGTCACTAGCCCGGATTACTCACGACGAACGTCGCGGGCAACCCGCTCTTTTGAAAAAGAGCCGGTTTCCCGCGCCCTTCCGGCAGAAAACTCTGGTTCCGTACTGCCGGTTGCCATGGTGCAGACTGTCGCGCTCGCCGCTGGACCACACGACCCCAGACACATCCAGACAGCAGCCTCCACGAGCCTGTCAGGGAACGGGCTGCCGAGTGCGGCCTGTATAATGCGGGGTAGATGCCCTCCCGTCCGTACATTGGTCGAGAGCGGGCTGGTCGGCTGCCAGGCGCATGAGGGCCACGGTGGCCTCCATTCTCGCCGACCCCGAACGCACCTGGGTGCCCATCGTCATCGTGGATGGCACGGAGATTCGTCCATCTGCCGATCATGAATGTGACTCGACGCTGACGAGGACAAGGCCCTTGCTGCTACAAGGGCGGCCTTCCGGAGGCAGTTGAGCATGAGGGCAGGCTGACCCGGAAACGATGAAGATAGGCGTTCTGCCGGCGCCTTCGGGGCCACTACGCCGACGGGCCTGGAGACCCGTCGGCACGGACGACGCCGAGATCTTCGAGGCAGCCATTCATGCCGCGCTGCGGCACCCGGAAACGATGAAGATATGGCGGCGTGTCCTGCAGGGCGATCGGCGAAAAGCGGGTACAGGCACGCGTTTCGCGTGCAAGCTGGCCCGTGGAGAAGGGTAGTCCGGCGAAACGCGGTGCCAGTCCCCGTTTTTCGCACACACCCCCACGAGAGATGAGGGGCGGCCCGCAAATCTCCGGAGCAGTGGTGATTGCGCGATCACTGCCGCACAACGATGGCCGCCGGGACTCAGTGCCTCCGGCGGCCATCGTTGCGTTAGGTTGTCTTGGGATGGGTGGCAAGTCCCCCGACGCGAAGGGGCTTAGCCGGACGCCTCGCCCGCTCCTGCTTCCGCCTCGGCCTCTTTCATCATCTCTTTGACCGCGTCGACGATGATCTGCTGCTCTTCCTCCGTCGGCTCCTCGAAGACGCCCTCCAGCTCAGCGAACTCCGAGGTATCCACCAGTTCCTTGAACTCGTCGGAGTCCTCCTCGATGCCCATGAACTCGGCCATCGCCACCGCCATGGCGTAAGCCAGTCCCGGGAAGACCTTTCTCGCCGTTGCGACCCACTCTTCGGCGCCACTGAAGCCATGTGCCTTCACCGCTTCATCCAGCTTCTCGTTGGCGGCCATGGCATCGAAGGCTTTGCGGATGGTCTCCGGGTCGGCTTTGCCTTCCACACCCATCTCCTCGCCGATCTCGTCCATGGCCTCCTCGATCGCGTCGTCCTCCATGCTGGCCATGAAGTTCTTGACGCTCTCCTCGGTCAGGGCGCCTTCGGCGGGCTCAACCTCCGGTTCGGTGATCGTCGTCTCCGGGGGCGGGCTCACGCCAGTGGTCGCCGGGCCGGCCTCCGTCACCGTCGTGTCCTTGCCAGTCGGACACCCCACCAGGGCCGCTACTGCCACCCCCAACAACACAACTAACAGACAGGGCACGGTTCTTCTCATGTTCCGGGGTCCACCTTTCTCTTGATGTATGCCTGCCATAACGGCTGCCACTCCCAACCGACCTCCACTGCAAGTCGCCACGTAGGACTCGGCCGCGAGAGATTGGCTGGGTGCACCTCCCTCACCTGCACGGTCGGCGACGCGAGTGGCTCACGATCCATCGGGATCGATCACGTTGTTCCACTGTGGGTCGCCGATGGCAGTCTCGAAGTCGTCGCGGCTTATGCCGTAAGGCTGGATCCGTGCCCCCCGCGGCCGTGGGCTTAGCCAGTGAGTCGCACTGGCCACCCCATCAACCAAGTCAGCAGGAGGGAGCCCCAGGTGCTCCGCCCAGAGCGCGATCCGCAATTGGTGCGCGAAGTGGTGTACGGCGACCGCGTCACTCGACTCATCCGCGATACCGACCATCACCTCGCTATCGTGGGTCCAGCCCCGCCGGTTGCAGTTCGCCGAGCCGATGATGGCGAACTGATCGTCCATGATGAACATTTTGGAGTGGACATAGGTGTGTCGGCGGCCGGGCGGCCCAAGGCAGTACGTACGGACCTTGTCCGGGTGGGTCTGCCTTAGCCGCTGGATGAACCGCCACCGCCGGTAGTTCCGCTGGGGGCAGTCGGTAATGTTGCCGTGAGGGATGAGGATCGTGAGGTGCCGTATGTTCGGCAGGGCATCCCGCAGCGCGTTGGCCGCCTCCATGTTGACCAGATACTGCTCCTCCATGTAAATGAACTGCCGTGCCTGGCGGATCGCATGGAGGATCATCTGCCGGCAAGTCCGCTCGCCGCTCCGGGCGAAGCTGTAGCCGCCTCCGCTGATGCCCCGGTGCCGGGATCCGTTGCCGTAGGTGCGCGTGATCTGCACGTACTGCCGGCCGCCGGGTTCGGCCGCCGGGACGGAGATGCTGGGGCCATGGAGTGCCCCCTTCCCGCTCTCGACGGAGGCATGGTCGGGGTGGTCGTCCCAGCGCTCGTTGAAGATGTTGAGCAGGTCGTAGGCTGCGGGTCCCTTGATGCGGCAGTGGACATCGTGCATGGGGCTGCCGCCCCCGCCGGACATCCCTCGCCACGTCTCGATGAGGCGGTCCGGGTTGATGTCCACACCCCCGCAGAACCCAATCAGGCCCTGCGTGCCATTGACGATGAGGACCTTCTGGTGATGGGAGCCGAGGTTCAGGTGGCGATCGTCAAGAATGGCTGCGCCGTTCGGCAGGTCGTTGATATGGTCTACCTCGGCGGAGTTCTGCGTCCCCCACTGGTTCCAGAGCATGGCTCGTATCTGAACGCTTCTCGGCTTGGCCCGCATGAGCGACCGGAACGTCTCCATGCCAGGCAGCCAGAAGCTGTCATCCAGGAACCAACCTAGCAGGTAGATGAAATGCCCGTCGGACTGCGCGGTACTGATCGCGTCCACCATCGACCTGAGCGTCGGCGGCCCATCGATCAGGTGAGTGACGCGGTTCCCCGCCCGCACCGGTCCCATGCTGCCGCTCGTGTCAAACCACCGCCGGACGTCGGCGTCGGCGGGATCGCCGGGGACCCGGATCACCGCCTCCTCGTGTCGAGGGACGCGTGCTTCGCGATCCGTCAGGGGCTCGGGGGGCTGCGGAGGGCCCTCTTCAGGAGCCATGGCGCTCCTCCAGTTTCTGTTTGGTGGCGTCGTCTGACTCGCCGGTGGCGTCCAGCCCCTCCGAAGTCTGGGCCCGCCGGAGCGCGCGCTGCAATTGCTCGTCGGCCTGGCCGCCGACGCGCTCGCTAGCGTGGAAGCCCAGGTTGTTCAATCGCCCCTCCACGCCCTCGTTCTCATCCAACGGATCGAGATGCCCGATCCTCAGCGTGAAGGTGCAGGCCCGAAGGTCCGGCTCGTCCTCCGGCTCGAGGACCGTCAGTTCCCCCTCCTCGGCATCCGCGGGAACCTCCTGCTCGATCACCCCATCACCGGTCGTGGTGCCCTCGTACGTCCGGCCGGCGACCGTCAGCCGGTACCTGCGGTTGGCGAGTGGCCGCTCCCTCTCCTCGTACGCGCAGTCCAGAGCGTCCTGCACCAGCCGGATGCGCAGCATCACGTCGGGCTGCTCAACCTGGAACCGGTGCCGCTGCCCTGTGCCCCTTGACTCTTGCCTCTCCTGGGGGTCCGGGATGAACACCCGGTCTCCCGGATAGAGCACGTGGGGGTTCGGGCGGAGCTCTCTCAGACGCTCGTTCTGGGGGTGGTCATAAATGGTGTGGTAGTCGTCGAAGTGGTAGCTTGCGGCGATGCTCCGCAGGCACTCTCCCTGTCTCACGGTATGATAGTGTGGCATTGCTTCCCCCCTGTCGCCCTGCCAGTTCGACGTTCAGGTCATACGTGTTGCCCCATTCGGCGTTTCGACTCCTTCCCGCGCGACAGGATTCTCGTCACGGTCGCCGGCCCTGGGGGAGCCGATGGGGCCACCCCTGCCTGTGCGACTACTCGTGCACACGCAAGCTGGCCCGCGCCTTGCTGCCCCGAATTTGGTAGGCCAACAGGCCCCGGGCAGCGAAGTCAGCCGACAGAGGACGCAGCCCGGGCCACGACAGCTGCCAGAACAGAGACGAAGTCGCCGGACCTTGGGCATAGGAGGGGGAGGCGCGAATGAGACCAGGACGATGGACGGTTGCATGGGTGGTGGGGGTATCTGCTGTGTTGCTTGCCGTCGGTGCCGGGCCTTGCCGAGCAGGCGACCCGGCTGCCGTCCCGGCGCTTTCGGCATTCATCATGCCGCTTGAGGAGGTGGACGTGGCGATCCCGTCTGCGACGGTTGAGATCAGACTTCCCAGACCTAATGAGCACTACGTGGTTGTGCGTACCGAGTACGAGATGCGCAGCAACAGCGACCAGGCGACTCTACTCAGGGTCGCCGTGCCTGTGCATGGCGAATTCGCCGGGCTCGTGTTCGCCGAAGACCGGCGCCCCAAACCTGCTGTCAAGCTGGACGGAGATCCGGTCCCGTACTCTCACCTGCGCTTCGCGGAGTTGGTGAAGCCGTACCTGGAGGAATGGGCAGCCAAGGGATGGGAGCTGCTGGAGGCCACGGACCCCGAGCTCAAGACACAACTCGAGGCACTGGACCCAACGAACGATCAGGTGCCCAGGGAGAAGCGGGAGGCCTTCGCGGCGCACGTACGCGCTAATGCTGACAGGTGGGGCGACCGCGCGCAGCCGTGGTGGTATGGGGTCGTGAGGTTCCTCGTGTTCCGCGACCTGTACCTCTTCGACTACGAGCTCGGTCCGTCTGAGGTGGGTGCGGTGATGCGGTTCCTCGACCCGGAGTACACCCATGACGCATACGACCTCGAGACGCTGCTGGTGAAAGACTGGAACCTTGACACCAGTCTGATGCGTGATCCCTACGATGGCCGGCTCTATGAGCCGCCCTTCCCCATCGGCCCACAGCCGAATGGTCGATCAGTCCGCGTCCTGGAGTTCGATCTTACGCTCCAGCCGAAGCACACCCATCGACTGGCCGTCTTCTATCGCCAGCCAACGGGCTTCGACCGCACCAAGCACAGCCGCCAGTTCTGCTTTCTCACCGGCAACGCGGCGAGGTGGCGCGACTTCGGCTCGACCCACTGGACGATCCGCTGGCCCAAAGGCATCAGTCGCATGTCATTCGCTAGGGGCGAAGACAAGAGGTACTGGCTCGCGGATGGTTACCACAACGCGTCCTTCTCGACCGGTAAGGAGGACATGTACATCGGGTGGGTGCGGTAGCCGGATGCGGGGTCGCTGCTGACAGGCCGGACGTGTAATCCAGCCACTCAATCGATCAGCAGGAAAGGCAGCGGCCAGTTGCAGGCGCCAGGGAGGCGAGTGCCGGCTTCGAGCGCGTCAATCAAGGGCTGCAGCACACCATCTCGCGCAGCTCACAAGCCATCGCCGCATCTCTCCGCTTGAGCTCGGGGGCACCCCACTCGGGATCGATGGCGTTCGCCGCCAGCCAGCCGGAGGGATGCTGCTTCAGGGAATCCGGGCGGATGGTGGCGATGACCTCGCGCACCAGAGGCGGATCATCGCCCAGGACCATCTGCCACTGGCGCTTGCCATCGGCCAGTGTGTAGGCGGCGCGCCGGCCGTCGGTCGTCCACCAGAGCAGGGCGATCACGCCCGGCGCTGACCACTCACTCCAAGCGTTGCCCCAAAGCCACCCGAAGTCCACGTCCGCGCACTCGGCCTCGCAGCACTCGACGAGCCACGGGATGTCGCTGGTCTGCACCGGCAGCCGGCGGAACTGCTGGGTCGGCTGGGGGAGCTTCCCAAGATCGATGGTGACCTTGGCGAAGCCAAAGCAGGGGCGGTAGCCGTGGCGAGGGTAGTAGGCGGGATGGCCGCAGAGGAAGGTCAGTGCAAATCCGTCCTGCCGGCCCAGGTCGTGTCCGAAGCACAGCAACTCCCCGCCGATGCCGGTCCGCTGTCTCTCCGGTACGACGGCGACCGGGCCAACGGCCAGCGCGCGGACGGTCGCGCCCATGAGGCGGATGTTGGCCGGGGTGAACAGCGCGTGCCCGACCGCCTCGTCACCATCCCAGGCGACGATCGAGTAGCGCCGGTCGAACTGCGGGCAGTACGCCCGGAGGTAGCGCACGAGGTCCGCCTCACCTGCGGCAGCGACCCCGTCCTTCATGTTGTCGGCCTCGAAGGCGCGGTAGTTGACGAGGTCGATGGCCTCCTCGTTGCCGGCTTGCTCGCTGCGGATGTCGATACTCATACGCTCAGCCCTGGTCCGCTCCTTCGGCCTCCGGCCTCTTGGGCGCCAGGACCTGGTAGAGTTCCGGGCGCCGCTGCTTGAGGATGGTGAGCTTGAGGTCATTTCTCTCTTCCGGGAGTTCGATGGGCTGGTACTCCGGCAGGTAGCCCTTGGGCTCATGGGGCGTCCAGTTGCGGACGTAGCGCCGCGGCCGATCTCGATCGAGATCGATGACCGCACTGACCATTCCGTTCGTCATGTACTGGGTCCGCGCGGCCGGAACGCCGGTGGGCTCGACGATCATGCTGCGGTGCATCGCCTCCGTCCCGGAGTGGGTGGCCTGCACGTGGAACATCTGCGCGTCCATGCAGCGGGAGATGTCGCGCAGATCGCGGAACAGCGCGTCGGGCCCCCAGCTCTGCGTAGGGGTGAAGATGATGTCCGCTCCCTTGACGCCATAGCAGCGGTCGAGCTCCACCATCCACTCATCGGCACAGATGCGCACACCGATGCGGCCGAAGTCGGTCTCGATGATGGGGGTCGCATCACCGGGCACCTGCAGGTCGTACGTCGTGGCGATCTTCCGGTATCGTCCGGCCTCCTGCCCGTCACGGCCGTACACGATCGCCTCGTTGATCTCGGGACGCTCGATGACTCCGGCGACGAGGACGTACATGCTCCACTGCTTCGCCTTCTCGGCGATCTTCGCCAAGCGCTCTTGAGCGACGGCCTTCTGTTCCTCGAACGCCGACTCGTCACCCCGAATGCTGAACCACACAAACTCGTATGTGCAGACGATGTCCGACCC
>CBFDAZ010000163.1:0-9123 GCA_965602825.1 uncultured bacterium | reverse complement strand
CTCGTGGTGGGAGGCTACTCCTTTGGCGCCGCGATGGCCCTGCAGGCCGCCCCGAAGAGCGACGCTCTCATCGGATACGCTGCGGTTGCCCTGCCCTACCTGGGCGAGGAAGAGCAGCGAGAGGAATTCGACTTCGTGGCGGACCTGAAGATGCCCCTGTTCGTCGTCATCGGCGAGACCGACGAGTACGGCAGTGGGGAGGCGATCCGCGAGTTGTTTGGGGAAAAGCAGGTCCCGAGGGAGGTGGTCGTGGTCCCCGAGACAGACCACTTCTTCTTGACGCCGCCGGATGCGCTCGACACGGCGGCCAGCGCCCTGGCCAAGTTCGTTGCGCGGTGCGCGACGGAGGCTGGGGCGGACTGAAGCGGAGCGGGCGCTTACACGACCCTCGCGTAGGACCCACCCTCCAGCCGCTTGATCACCTGCTTGACCTCCAGGAGCATCAGAGCCGCAGACACCCGTGCCGCCGGCAGGCGAGTTGTGGCGACCAGTTGGTCCAGTCGCCTGGGGCCCGTTGACAGCTCGCTGAGCACTGCCTGCTCGTCGCCCGACAGGTCCGCCTGCATCCGGGCAGCGGGCTTGCGCTCCGGGACGGCGTGAAGGAGGATACCCAACCCGTCAACCACGTCCTCGGCGGACCCCACCAGTTGAGCCCCATCCTTGATGAGAGCGTGGCAGCCGCGCGAGTTCGGGGAGTTGATGTCTCCCGGCACGGCGAAGACCTCCCGCCCCTGGTCCAGCGCCAGGTTCGCGGTGATCAGGGCGCCGCTCTTGACGGGCGCCTCCACTACGATGGTGCCCAGAGCCAGTCCGCTAACGATGCGGTTGCGCTGGGGGAAGATCTCGCGACGGGGAGTCGTGCCCAGGTGCATCTCCGACACAACGGCTCCGGAGGCCGCGATCTCCTCCCGGAGTTCGGCGTTGCTCTTGGGGTAGTCTACGTCTATGCCGCAGGCCATCACACCGATGGTCCGTCCGCCGGCCCGAAGAGCACCGCGATGGGCCGCGGTGTCGATGCCGACGGCCAGCCCGCTGACGATGGTGAAGCCTCGCCGGGCGAGACTGGCAGCGAGCTCCTGGGCGACGTTCTCCCCGTAGGCAGAGCAGCGTCGCGTGCCGACGATGGCCACCGCCAGCTCGTCGGACTTGGTCACTTCGCCCTTCACGTACAACAGCGGAGGCGGGTCCTCGATCTCGGCAAGCAGCTTCGGGTACTGCTCGGTGCCGAAACTCAACAGGCTGACGCCAAGCTCCCGGAGCTTCGCCATCATCGCCGTAACGTCAGCGCGGGGAGCCTGGGCGAGCAAGTGCCAGTCTTGCTCCGTCATCCGAGGGCAGCACTGCGCGATTGCATCTTCGGAGGCAGCGAAAAGGGCCTGGGCGCTGCCCAGGCCCTTGACGAGCATAGTTTGCTTACGGGGGCTGATGCCGCTGGTGTGAAGACGTAGAGCTGCCTCGGGGGCCTCAGTCATCTGCCGCCTCGCGGGGGCCCTTATCAGACAACGTGGGCTTCCCGATCCCCGAGGCTACCCGCTACACGACCTCGGGATCGTCAGGGGGCTCGTCGTTGCTCTCGTCCTGCGGCTTCGGTGGTTCGTCCGGGTCACCTACGGCGGCCACGGCCGCCTCCTCCTCGGACAGAGGCACATCGTCGGTCGATGACGGCTCGGGGGCTTCCGCTGCGCCACGCTCCTGTTCCTCTAGCTCCTCGGTGAGCGCCTTGATCTCCTTGCTCTGTGACTTCAGCTTGTCCTTTGCCTTCTCCACCAGCGCTCGCTGCCGTTCGTCACTGGCTTTGAGGGCCTGCCAGGGGCCCCATAACGCGACGGCCATCGCGACGGCGCCAATCAGGACGCCGGCGATGAAGAGCAGTCCGACGGGCATGTCCTGAGTGTATTTCGCCCCCAACTCCCACGTGGTGATGGGTGAGGGGGCGGCATTCCAGGCGAGGAAAAACGAAACGTAGGCCATGACCACAAGTAGAATCAGGACCATCAGGACAGCCCGCACCATTGGCGTCCCTCCAAGAGGACTCCGCTTCGGACCCGTCATCGGGTCTGTGAGCCGGCCGCGGACGGGCGCTCCCACGTCAGGGCTTCCGCCCTCAGGTCGTATCACCAGGTAGACCGCACGTCCGCTGGCGTGCAGCCAGGGTCGAGAATCCGCCGCCCGTCACGGCTGCATCATGCCGGGCTCCATCATGCCCGGTCCCATCATCATGCCCGGCCCCATCATCATCCCGCTGCCTTCCATGCCCTCACCCATTCCTGGCATGCCGGTGACGCCGGCCCCCTTATGCTCGAGCGGCGGGAGAGAGTTGTCCACCGTGAACGAGACCTGCGCAACAGCCTGGTTGCCGTGCCAGTCACGCAGCTTCAGGACGAAGTTGTTTCCGCCATTGGGGAGCGGGTGTGCAGGTCCGCGTTCCGGGTCGAGGATGTACAGCACCTGGGAGCCCACGCTGTCGTAGATGATGTCCAGCTTCTTGTCGTTCATGGAGAGTTCGACGGCATTGGGGTTGATGCCGGCGCCCTCGTCCATGACATCGAAGGTCAAACGGATGGGGGGCAAGCCTGGCACGGTCAAGGCGTCGGCATGCCGCTTCGCCGGGACGTCGGGCCCCCCGATTGCGAGGCCGTACAGGAAGCGGTATTTGTCCTTGCCCGTTATGTCCAGGACGGCTTCGGTGACGGCCGGCGGCGACTGATCGATGGCGATGGGATCGAATGCGTACAGTGCCCCGCAATCGCCAACGACGTAAGCGGCTCCGTTGGCGACGATGAGCGAAGCTCGCAGGCTCTCATCGAACTCGGCCGGTTCCCGCTCCTTCGCTGCGCCCGCCTGGCCCCCGATCCCGCGACCTTCGCCGCCCATCTCCAGGCCTGTGTTCCGTCGCCCGCCGCGCCTGCCGCTGCCTCCGCCCTCACCCCCGGGTGCCATGCCCATTTCCATTCCCTCCTCATCGCCGCCCATCCCCGGCATCATCATCCCCTCGGGGCCCATCATCTCGCCGGGCATGCCGGGCATCATCATGCCCGGGGTCCCGACCTTCTGCTTCTCCTGCTTCTCGGGCGGCGTCTCGAGCCGGTACTCCCACTTCAGCTCGCCCGTCTGGCGGTTGAGAGCGGCGACTAGCTTCCGACCGGTCCGCACCAGCAGGGAGTCGTTGTCCAGGACCGTCGGGGAGGATAGGACTGGCTCGATCGAGGTCCCCGCACCGGGCGGGTACTTCCAGATCGCCTTGCCGTCCAGGGCGGAGACGCAGTAGACGGCGCCGTCCTTCGAGCCAACGTAGAGCTTCCTGTCGGGCCCCAGGGCAGGCGATCCGACGATCAGATCTCCCGCGGTGAAAGGCTTCCAGCGGCTGTTGCGAGTCAAGGCATCAAAGCAGTGGAGCGAGCGCCCCGAGGCGACGAAAACCAGTCCCCGATCGCTGCTCACCACAGGCGCTGAGAAACTGTCCTCGTTGCTCAACTTGGCCCGCCATTTCTGGTTCCCGTTGGTGTCGAGGCAGTAGAGGTACTCGTCCCGGGACGCGCAGTAGAGGTTGCCCCTGGAGTAGGCCGGCGCGGCTTTGATGTCGCCCTTGGTGCCGAAGGCCCAGATTTCCCCCTGTCGGGCGATGTCAATGGCGTGGAGGCTGTCGTCGTCGCAGCCGATGTAGAGCATGTTACCGACGATGAGGGGGGGGCAGTCGATCGGTCCGCCAAGCTTGAACCTCCATTCGGGTTGTCCCGTGGCGGCGTTCAGGACCCAGAGATGCGAATCCTGTCCTCCGAAGTACAGGCGACCCTCGTGCAGAACGGGCGCGCTGTAGACCTTGGTGCCGGTGTCCCGTTCCCACTTGATGTCGCCGTTCCTGCGGTCCAGAGCGAACACGCGCTGCTGGATGCAAAAGTACACAGCGTCGTCGCCGACGCAGGGAGTGGCGATGATCGGGTCTTCGGTCAGTTCGGTGCTGTGCTTCCACAGAAGCGTCAGCGGCAGGTCGACACTTTCTGCGAGGTAGCCCGTGTTCGCGGGGTCATAACGGTAGCTCGGGAGACCCAGCGCGGGCACGGCCAGGGCGGCGACGAGCGCCGGAGAGATGACCAACGCCTGAAGCGGCAATCTGTTCATCGGAACGCCTCCTACATGAAGCGGAGTCGGGTATCCGCCTGTCCTGTTCGTCGTGTCAGCCTCCGGGCAAAGAACACCACACCCCGCACGGGAGCGCTCCCCTGCCCGATGGGACGCCGACTGTTAGAGTGCTGTTCGTCTGCAGACTAGTAGACGCCTGGGCGGGCGGCACGGTTGAGCACCCGCCCTACGAAGGCAGCACGCGGATCGTCACAGTGCGGTTGAACAGGGCCCGCGCCGCCTCCATGACCGTCTCGGGCGTCGTCGCTCGAATGAGACCGGGCAACACCTCATCGAATGCATGACCCTGATCGGCCGTCACCTCGAATGCACCGAGCTGGTGAGCCAGGTCGGCGCTCCGCTGGTGGTTCAGTGCGTAGCCGGTGCAGATATACTCCGTGGCGCGTCGAATCTCCTCCGCCGAGGCAGGTTCTCTTGTCAGCCGGCGCATCTCGCGCAGCATTCGGCGCTCGGCCTCCGGTACCGCGCCTGAAGGACAGGAGACGATGAGGCCCGCGCGCGCGCCTCCTCGGGCCGTTACGGCGCCGGCATCAATCGTGTAGGCGATGCCTCGCTCACGCCGAAGCGAGTGATAGAGACGCGAGTGTAGCCCGGCGCCCATCAGGGACAGGGCCACCATCGCGGGAGCATAGGAGGGATCAGATACGCCGGGAGCACGAGTACCGATGTAGACTACGGCGGCGGCCCCCGGACGGGCGAATTCCTCGCGTCCCGTCCGGGGCGGTAGCAGTTCTTTCTGCGTTTCGGGCAATCGCCTCCCGGGCAAGGCCGAGCGGAAGACCGCGGCTATTGCGTCGAGAGCTTGCTGGGCAGGCACCCCCCCGGCGACAACGATCACCATGTTGTTTGGCAGGTAGGAGCCCTCGTACACCCGCCGGACATCCTCAACGGTTGTGCCGGAGACGGCTGCCGCCAGGCCGTCGAGAGGCCAGCCGAAGGGATGGTTGGGGTACAGCCTGGCGGCTGCGGCATTCTCGGCCGCCACTTCACCGAGTTCATCGGTCTTGACGAGGTTGGCTGCCGTTTCCCTGCGCAGGCGGCCGACGCTATCAGGGCCGAAGTGGACCTTGAACAGCATGGTGTGGAGCAGCGCCGCGGCCCGGCCGACGTCCTCAGCCGCCGCCAGCAGCGTGATCTCGGTGAAGTCCAGCCCGGCTCCGACGTAAGCTTGCGCGCCCAGGTCGTGCATTTCGTCCACGATCGCCGGTTGATCGCTTGCGCTGCAGTCCACGATCGCCCGGGCCACCAGGCTCCTGATACCGGCATTGGATGTGACCTCGGCTCTTGCGCTCGTTGTGATGAAGGCCGAGAGCGCAACCGTCTGGGTTGCGGGGTTCTCGACGCACACCGCACGAAGGCCGTTGTCGAACCGCACGCGCACCGGCGGCTTCTGACCGACGTACCGCACGATGGGCGACAGGAAGTCGAGAGGCAGCTCAGCGCCATAGCCCGTCTGGGGGACAAACGGTATGAGGAGAAGAGGCAGAACCCAACTCACAGCCCAGCCTCGCCTTGGAGTATTGGAGCCGCCATCAACACTTCCGGGCCGCAAGCCGCATCCTGCGCTGACTCAGTGCCCCCACAGAAAGCGGATCGCCGGTACCACGAGCCGGCTTCTCAGAATGCCTGCAGCCGGGCGAACCCCTTCTGGGCCTCGGCGTTGTCCGGATTCTTGGTGATCGCCTCGCTGTACGCGGCAAGCGCCTGGTGCGGCTGCCCGGCGGTCTCGTAGACGAGGCCGAGTTGGCTGAGAACGTCGGCGTCCTCGAAGGGGCCGGGCGACTGCTGTAGCGCGCGTCGGAGCGCTCGCTCGGCTGCCCGGTAGTTGGCCAGGGCAGCGTAATCGCGGGCAAGCTGTCTGAGCGCCTCGAAGTAGGTCGGGTCCATAGCCAGCGCTTCGTTCAGCGATGCGACGGCATCTTCGTGGAGCCGGATGTTGGAGTAAGTCAGGGCCACCAGATACAGCAGGTACGACCGCTGGATGGCGGTGTTGGTGATGACGGCTTCGGGCAGGTACTTGAGTGCCTGCTTGAACTCGTCACGCGCTCTGTTCCAGGAACGCATCTGGAAGTAGGCGAGGCCCAGGTTCGTATGGGATTCGTGCCGCGTAGGATCGAACTCCACCGCGCGCGCGAACTTCTCGACCGCCTCCCCGAGATCGCCGGCATAGTAGGCGGCCAGGCCCGCGGCGTTGTACGCGGTGATCTGCTTCCTGTCCAGTTGAATGGCGGCGGACGCCTCTTCCTTGGCTCGGTCGAACTCCTCGAGTCCCACGTAGGCCCGGGCGAGCTGCGCGTGCAGGTCGGCCCGGTCGGGAGCAAGCGTCAGCGCCTGATTCAGTTGCTGGACCGCCTGGTCATAGCGCTGCTGGCCCGAATAGGCCTTGGACAGATTCACCATCGCGTCCACGTATTGGGGGTCGATCTGCAGGGCCTGCGTGAACTTGCCCTCGGCCTCCGCGAAGGTATGGGAGGTGATCTTGCGGGCGGGGTCGGAGACGAAGGTCTCAGCTTGCAGTAGGTAGACCTCGCCCAACGCATTATGCGCCGGCGCGTACTCGGGGCGCTTCTTCAGAGCCTCATCGATCGCCTTACTGGCGGCCCCCAGTACCTGAATGGGCATGAACAGGAGGTCCTCCTCAAGCAACAGGTCGCGGGCATCGTGGTAGTAAGCGACGCCGATCAGCGTGGAAGCCTCAGGATCGTCGGGGTTGCCGAACTGCGCGGCGTCGAGGGCAGCCCGGAAAGCGCTTCGGGCCACTGCGTACTTGCTGGCATGAATGGCGGCGTGCCCCAGAGCCTTGTTCAGCTCTGGCCACAAGCCAAGTTCGCTCGCGAACTCCTCGGCGTGGCCGTACTCCTCAGTCACCCTCTCCTCGGTGACGTCCGGGTCGCTCCGTTGCTCGTCCGTCAGGCGCTGCAGACGCGTCTGGAGATCGGTCCAGTCGACCAGAACCATCTTCGCCTTCTCGAAGCGCTTGATCGCGGCATCCGGTTCGCCCCTCGCGTCCTCCGCACGGCCCCAGTTATAGAGGGCTTCCACGTAGTTCGGATCGCGAAGCGTGGCCTGGTACGCGGCCTCGATTGCGTCCCGATACCTGCCGGCCAGGTAGTAGCCTCGCGCGAGGGCGTTATGGGCTTCCGCCGGGCCGCGGCCAAGGCGCAGCCGCAGCTCTTCCTGATACACGCTGAGCGCCTCGTCGTAGGCGCCGAGAGTCTCGTAGATGCGCCCGATGTAGAGCCGGGTCTCCGGTCGATTGGGGCTCAGCTCAATCGCGTGTTGGAGTGCGGCCACGGCCTCTTGCAGGTTGCCCAGGTAGTACTGAGCAACACCGAGGTAGTGCCAGGCAGGCTCCAGGTCGGGCTCTTCACCCGTGGCGGCCTGAAGCTCCGTCACGGCTTCCTGGTACTGGCGCTCCTTGACCAGCCTGACGCCATCGATGAAATGCTGGTTGATCGCAGGAGCAGCTTCCTGGGTCAACGCGACAGCCGTCGGGAAGAGGAATACGAAGAGAACGAGGATCGGTAAGCCAGCCAAGCGGCCCCGCCTGAATGTCATGCGGGTCCCTCTCCTTACTCTTGCCAGATTGGGGTTACAGGGGCATTATATGCTACGGTTCAGGGCTTTGTCAACGCGCCCGTTTTAGGCTGCAGTAGAGGGAGTGACGACCGTGACGCCGCGCCAGAGAATCTGTGCTGCTCTTCGCCACGAGGAGACCGACCGCGTACCGATTGATTTCGGCGGGATGCGCTCCACGGGCATCATGGCACTGGCCTACAACAAGCTGAAGACGCACCTCAACCTGGACGAGGCGACGCTCGTGTACGACGTCGTGCAGCAGCTCGCCCAGCCGTCGGATGAGGTGCTCGATCGGTTCGGCGTGGACTGCATCGATCTGGGACGCGCCTTCTTGACGCAGCCCGGAGACTGGCGGGACTGGACGCTGCCCGATGGCTCGGCGGCCAAGGCTCCTGGTTACTTCCGGCCGGAAGGCGATGGCCGCGGTGGATGGCTGGTCCGCGCGGAGGATGGTACGGTGTTCGGTGTGATGCCCAAGGGAACCGAGTACATCACACAGGCGTGCCGGCCGCTGGAGGAGATCACGTCACCCGACCAGATCGGCGACCTCGCTCCGCACAAGGCCGAGGTTACGTGGATGGGGCTCCCCTCCCCACCGTGGCATCTCGATCTGTCGACCGACGAGGGCTGGTCGGAGCTTGGCGAGACGGCGAAGAGGCTTTGCGAGACGACGGACCGCGCCATCATGGCGGCCTTCGGGGGCAACTTCCTGGAAGGCGGCCAGTTCCTACTTGGCATGGCGCGCTTCCTGGAGACGCTCGCTGCAGATGCCAGGTTGGCGGACGCGGTTCTGGATGCGCTGCTCGAGGACTACATGTCCGTACTGCCGAGGTTTCTCGAAACGGTTGGGCCGTACGTGCAGTTGATCCAGGTTGGTGACGACCTCGGAACGCAGACCGGCCCGCAGATCTCTCCCGAGATGTACCGGCGTTTCTTCAAGCCGCGGCACGCTGCCCTGTACTCGTACATCCACGAGCACTTCGACGGCTTCCTGTTCCTGCATTCCTGCGGTTCGCTGCGCGCGCTCATCCCCGATCTGATCGACGTCGGCGTGCAAGTGATCAACCCGGTGCAGACCTCCGCGGCGGGCATGGATCCGGCCGAGCTCAAGCGGGAGTTCGGGAAGGACCTCGCATTCTGGGGCGGGGGTTGTGAGACGCAGAGCACGCTGCGGCTCGGAACACCTCAGGAGGTCGCGGCGGAAGTCCGAGAGCGCATCGGGATCTTCTCACAGGGCGGCGGATATGTCTTCAACCAGGTCCACAACGTGCTGAGCGACGTCCCGCCGGAGAATGTCGTGGCGATGTACGAGGCGGCGGCCGGCGCGTAGCCCGGCTCATTCACGACGAACGTCGCGGGCAACCCGCTCTTTTGAAAACGAGCCGGTTTCCCGCGCCCTTCCGG
>CBFDAZ010000162.1:0-9128 GCA_965602825.1 uncultured bacterium | reverse complement strand
GACCCGGCCGAGAGGCACTCTCCGCCATGAAGGTGGTTGTCCAACGCGTCTCGCGCGCGAAGCTCCTCGTGGACGGCGAGGTGGGCGGCGAGATTGGTCGCGGCCTGGTCGTCCTGGCAGGCTTTCGGGACGAGGACGGTGACGCCGAGCTCGATTGGATGGCGCAGAAGCTGCTCGGCTTGAGGGTTTTTCCGGACGACGAAGGCAACCTGAACCGCTCGCTCGGGGAGATCGACGGCGAACTGATGGTCGTCCCGAACTTCACACTGTACGGGAATTGCCGCAAGGGCCGCCGACCCTCGTTCACGGCAGCCGCGCGTCCCGAAACGGCATCGCCTCTCTACGACCGGTTTGTCGAGCGCCTGGCGGCAAACGGCCTGAGCCCGGTATCCGGGAAGTTCGGCGCCCACATGCACGTCGATCTGGTCAATGACGGCCCCGTGACCCTGATCATCGAGCGCGAAAGAGCTGGGTAGGAATACCGCCAAAGCGGGTAAGTGACATTCAGAGGATCGGGGACTCCTGCAGCGAAGAGCGTCGTTGGTGCCATGTCAGCGAGACGAAGGAAGAACCGCAAGAAGAAGAAAGCTGAGCAACACGCCCGAGCCGGCGACCGGCACGTAGCGGCGTTCCGGCTGCACGACGCCATCCGCAGCTACGAGGCCGCGACGGGCCTGCAGCGCAACGACGGCTCCGTGCACCTGAGACTGGCCGATACCTACTTCGCGGCGGAGATGCCCCGGAAGGCGTACAAGGCCTACAAGCAGGCCCTCAAGGTCCATCCCAGGAACGCGGAATGTCACTTCGCGCTGGGTGAGTTCTTCCTCAGCATCCAGAGAGTCCGGCTCGCCGTACACGCTTTCCGCCGCGCGATTGAGTGCGACTCGGAGCGCCACTACTACCACTGTCGGCTGGGCGAGGCCTATCGCCGGCTGGGCAAACGGGAGGACGCGGAGCGCAGCTTCCGGGAAGCCATCCGCCTGGCACCGGAGGACGGGTATTACCACTACCGCCTCGCGGATGCCTACTTCCGTTGGCAGGACTGGGAGGCCGCCCAGGAGGAGTATCGGCGCGCGATCGACTGTGCGCCGTTCGACGAATTCTACTACATCTGCCTCAGCGCAGCCTACCTGCGGCAACGCAAGACAGAGGCAGCGCTGAACGCGCTCCGTCGCACGATCATCCTGCGACCACGCAACCGCAGCTACTACCACTTGGTGGGCTGGCTGCTCGAGGAGTCCGGATCGGACGGCGACGCCGAGGAGTACTACCAAAGAGCGGGAGAGCTGGGGCCGTACGAGGAGGACTACGTCCACCGGGTCAGGGCCAAGGCGGGGTGGGAGGACGGCGACGGCCGAGACGACGGCTGGGAGCGCGAGGAGGCCTCCCGCCGCCCACGCTACGGCTGAGCAGACGCGCCGCAAGCAGCCTGGGAGCAACTAAGAGCGGGCGCCGCATTCACTGTGGCGCCCGCTGATGGTGTCCGGTGGTGGACCGGAGCGGAATCGAACCGCCGACCTCCTCCGTGCGAGGGAGGCGCTCTCCCAGCTGAGCTACCGGCCCAGGGGCGACCATTATACTCAATCGGCGCCCGATGTCAAAGGGAGAGCCCCTGCCCAAGCCCGGCTGCCGCCTGGAACCCAGCTTGTGACCTCTTGCCGGCCCGATTGCGGCCCCCTCTGACCAGCCGCTCCTCCGCCTTCTGTGAGCGATGGGCCCAGAGCACGGGCCATTCCGGGCGGCCCAATTTGCCGATAGACTTCCGGTAGACCGGTCACCGGCATCTCCGGAAGCCCCTTGCTCTGCGCCACCAACGCCGCCTTCCTGCGCTCTGACGGCCCCAACCGGAAAAGAACCGGAAGGGATGCGACCTGTGCGTGGCAGGCGCCCGTCTATTCCTGGCCGAACGCGCGAACTTCAGCCTGCGGACAGCGCGTTACAGCCTTTCAGGTCATGGCAACCACGGGGGCTTCGTTCCGGCTTGCTCCGGAGCCAGGCATCCGGATTGCCGATTGAGCGTGTTGGGGATTACGAATGGGAGGACTTAGCCATGCCGATCAACTCGATAAACGCTACTGATTCCACACTCACCAAGCTCCGTACACCCGGTTCCTTCGTGTCGATCAGCGGGATGTGCACGACGTGCCTTGACGGTTGCATCGGGCCGTGCGAGATCGGCCGGTCCGCACTCCGTGCCGCGGAGATGATCTACCCGCAGCCCTTTGGCATGGTGACGGCGGCATCGCAGAAGCGCTATCCTGTTGACCTCTCCGACTTCAACGTCATGGGCAGCGCCGTCGGCGCCATCGGTGTGGAGCCGGACAGCGACAAAGCGCTCTTCACCATGGTCGATGTCACAACCGCCGTTGGCCGCGACAAGGGCATCAAGTGCCGTATGCCCATCATCGTGCCCGGACTGGGATCGACCGATGTGGCGAAGAATAACTGGGACGGCCTCGCAATCGGGACGGCACTCGCTGGCGTTCCGTTGACGATTGGCGAGAACGTGTGTGGTATGGATCTGGAGGCCAAGATAGAGAATGGCAAGGTGGTGGAGTCGGCCGACCTGCGCTACCGCGTGGAAACCTACCGCAAGTGGCAGCGAGACGGCTACGGCGCTATCATTGTGCAGTCCAACGTTGAGGACACGCGGCTGAGTGTTCTCGAGTACGCCATACGCGACCTGGGCGTCGAGGTCGTCGAGCTGAAGTGGGGACAGGGCGCCAAGAACATCGGCGGCGAGGTGAAGATCAACGATCTGGCCAAGGCGCAGCTCTTGCACGAGCGTGGGTACATCGTTCTCCCCAATCCGACCGATCCTGCAGTGATCGAGGCGTTCCACAGCCACGTCTTCAGTGAGTTCGAGCGGCACTCTCGCCTGGGCATGGTCGATCAGGACGAGTTTGTAGCTCGGGTGGCCGAGTTGCGCGACATGGGCGCCACTCACGTTACGCTGAAGACGGGAGCCTACCGGCCTGCCGACCTGGCACGGGCCGTCAAGTTCTCTTCGGTCGCGGAGATCGACCTGCTTACCATCGACGGCGCCGGCGGCGGCACCGGCATGAGTCCGTGGCGCATGATGAACGAGTGGGGCATCCCCACCGTTGAGCTGATCTCGCTCTGCCGGCAGTACTGCGACCGTCTGGCAAAGCGCGGGGAATACGTTCCCGATGTGGCGGTCGCCGGCGGCTTCATCCTGGAGGATCAGATGCTGAAAGGGCTCGCCCTCGGCGCGCCGTTCGCCAAGCTGGTCGGCATGGCCCGCGGCCCGCTAGCCGCCACGATGGTCGGTAAGACCATTGGCAAGCGCATCGAGCAGGGCAAGATCCCGGCGTCGGTCGCCAAGTACGGCGAAACGCGCGACGAGATCTTCGTTACGGCGCGGGAGCTCAAACGGATCCTGGACGGCAAGTACGAAGACCTCCCCTGTTCGGCTATGGGCGTCTATACCTATCTCGCACGCCTCGACCAGGGCCTGAGCCAGTTCCTGTGCGGGGCGCGCAAGTTCGGCCTGGAGCACATCACCCGGGATGACATTTGTGCGCTCACGCGACAAGCCGCCGATGTCAGCGGCATCCGATACGTCATGGACATCGACAAGGAGGAGGTCGACACCATCCTCTGAAGCAGTGGACCCGGGCCAGTCGAGTGGCCCGCGAAGGGGATACAGCACGCGGGGGAGGTCGCGCGACCTCCCCCGTCTCGGTTTGGCGTCAGGCCGCCTGTGTCAGGCGAAAACGCAGGCCTTCGGGCGGCATACGATGAGACTGCCCGCTTTGCCGGGCTCGGTGCCGGACTTGATCCAGATGTCGATGTTGTGCTCCAGGGCGTAGAGCACTGCCTGCCGCTGGATGACCTGAGGGAAGGGCTCGATCTCCAGGAGATCCTCGGCATAGATCTCTTCGAACTTGGTGGCGTCGGTGTGTTTGCGGGGATCCTTCTCGTAGACGCCGTCCACGTCGGAGTACATGCAGCACTCCCGCTGCCCGAGGGCCTTGGCGAGGGCTACGGCGGTGAGATTGCTTCCCCCGCGCCCCAGGATCGACACCTCGTCACGGCCTGTGCGTTCGTCACGGAAGTAGCCCTGGAACCCCGCCACGACGGGCACAACGCCATTCCCCACTAGCTGTGCCAGGTATCCGCCGTCTACGTCCTGGATGATGGCGTCCACGTACTGCGGCGTCGTGCGGATGCCCGCCTCGCGGCCGGTCAACGAATTGGCCGGATAGCCCTTCTCCCGCAGCGCCAGCGCCAACGCGGCGTTGGAGCGCAGCTCGCCACTCATCTGCAGTCGCGCATACTCCCGCTGGTCGGGTTGATCGCTTATCCCCTCGGCCAGCGCCTTCCACTTGTCTGTGGCCCACCCAAAGGCCGAGGTCACCACCACCGGGGTGCGCTTCTGAGCGATCTGCGGAATGATGAAGTCGTTGGCCACGTCAAGCAGCCGCTGGGCCCGCATGCGGATGCGGCAGCGGGCGGCCGCCTGGTACATGTCCTCCACATTCTCCTGAAGGCGGCACTCCTCCAGAAGCTCGGCGTGCCGTTCCTGATCGAGCGTTACCTCGCCCTGCAGGGTCGTGCCGCCGAACTTCATCACCGGTGTGCTAGGCATAGGTCAACTTCCCTTTGACGAGGTGTGTCCTTCAACGTCGTCGCAGTTGGCCCGGGTTGAGGGACCCGCAGGCCCCATTTATGGCCCTTACGCCTGGGTGAGGCTCGGGGTTCCCCGCGACCTGGCGGCTGCCCTTCCCTGCCCACCTCGGCTCAACGCGCCGCTGTCGGCGGCCTGCTTGGGTCTTCAGAGCGGGTTGTCGTCGCCGCTGAGCCAGATGCGCACCACAGGCTCCATCCCCGACGGCAGGCTCTCGCGCATCATCGGCTCGGCCCGGTCGCAGTACGCGTTCCACCAGCCGCGCAGCTTTGCTTCCTCGATCACATCGGGCCTCAAGGCCTGGTTGGCGAGGGTGTTGGTCACCTGCACGAGAACCTCGTTCTCTCCATCGCGGACAAGGTGGGCGATGTCCAGCAGGTAAGGGGGCCAGAGGCAGCAGCCGGCGTGCTCGCCGTTCACCCAGACCTCAGCAACATGGCAGACCTCGCTCAACTCGAGCGCGACTCGCCGCTGCTGCCACTCGGCGGGGGCGCTGAAACGGGCCCTGTAGGCGACCGTCCCGCTGAAGTTCTCCCAACCCTCTGCCTGGTCCCAGCGGCCCGATTCCAAGCCCCCGGCGGGCTGGACGGGGACCGGAAGCTGTGAGCGAGGAACCACGGCCCCCTGCCGAATCTCCCACCCAACCACCGGCGCCAGTGGCGCCGCAGGTCCCGCAGTGAACGAGGCTGTCAGTTCCGGCAACTCCGGCGTGTCCGGCTCATCGAGCACCCCGGGCGGAACGGCCACGAGCACGACCGAACCGAACGGGGCGAGAGCAACAGAGACGGTCGTGAACTCAGCCCCCTCCTCGTGATACGTCAGCGTGGCCCGTTCGCCCGTATCAGGGTCCCAGGTCTCCAGTCGACGGGGCTCTGGCGCGATAACCGCGAGCTCGCACTCGACCTCCGCATCGCTTTCGTTCACCAGCAGGTGGACGGTGGCCCCGTCCATCGCGCGCGTCATCAGGCGGACATCGTCCAGCGGCTCGGCGAGGCTCAGATCAACGCGCGGAGTTGTCAGGCCGAGCAGGTGAGCCAGAGGCCCCAGGTTGTCCTCGGGCACCCTCAGCGCCGTGCCAGGCACCAGACGGCGGCCGGCGAACCGGTCGAGCCACGGGCCGCCCCGAAACGCTCCCGAGAACCCGTCAAACAGCAGCACGTGGGTCCGAGCTGGGCTGCCGCCGAACGCGGCCATGAGACTGTCCTGGGTTCTGGGAAGATCCACCTCGAAGGCGCCGTCGAGCAGCGCCGGAGCCGCGTCCCCGGTTGGGTGGGCCTGCGCGCCCTCGGTGACCCACTCCGGGCCACCGAGCAGGATCAACCGGCCGCCCTGCGACCGGAACTCGACGAGCTTCCGGACTACCGAGCCGCGCAGGACCTCGACGGCCGGCACGATGATCGTCTCATACGCGGCCCCCGGCGTCACCAGCATCTCGTCCTCGACGGTCGCATCCAGCAGCGCATCGCCCCCGATCACATCACACTGGATCTGCTGGTCCTCGAGCAGGCCGCAGATGGTCTCGAAGGAGCCCGCAGTCTTGCCCGGTCGAGAGGCCCAGAGCGTCTCGATCGGGTAGTAGACGGCGATGGAGGCTACCCGCTCCCCCGCCCGGCCCATCACCGACAGCCGCCCCACATAGTCGGCGAACGGCCTGTAGTGCTGCCACAGCGGGTTGCCCGGCCCCATGTGGTCCATCGTCCGATACAATCGGCCTTTGTCGGTGAACATGGATCGTGCCATCGGCCCAAGCACGTTGATGCCCCGGACGAACTGGTAGTCGGTCACCCACTTCATCCCGTGGAAGGTCAGCCCTAAGCCGTAGACCCCGAACGACTCTGTCGCCGCCAGTCCGGTCGCCGGCCACGGTCCGTCGGGGTCCTGGGGAGCCTTCTGGTGTGCAGCAGAAGAAGCCAAGAGGAGCGGGAAGTGCAGGTTCGCCTGTCCGTGCCAGAGTTGCCGCCAGATCGTATCGACACCCGGCACGTCCAGCGTCCCCGCGGTGCGGAAGTACTCGCCGAAGCCTCCTCGGATGTGGTCCGGGAGGTTGTCTTCGCCGCCGACGTGGCCGATGTGAAGGAGCCCGTTCTCGTGGCACCAGGCGTTGAGCTGGTCCCAATAGGCCTCGCGATGGAGACGGGTCCAGGTGTCGAAGAAAGCGCACCGGACAGCCATCAGGTTCCCTTCCGAGTAGTAGACGCGGTCTTCGGGCTTCAGGCCGAGGGCATCCGGCGAGAAGAGCAGGGGAAGCCACGGACGCAGATCGAAGCCGTGGTCCTCCTCGAAAGCCTCCAGCATCCGGGGCGTCCAGGGGATTTCGCCAGAGCCGACTTGCCCGCCCACGCGCGGCTCGTCGGTGAACATGCCCGGCACGGTCTTGCCGAAGTGCTCGCCGACACACTCGCGGTACCGCTCGTGCGTGACCTCGATGAAGCGGCGGCCGGCGGCCAGGTCCATCGTGTCCACCGGGAAGCCCCCGGCCTGTTGCACGAAGTGCAGAACGGTCGCGCCGCCGGTCGAGGTCGGGGGTGCCTCAGCCGAGACAACGACAGGCGCCTCGCCTTCCGGAAGAGCCAGGGCGGCCACCGTACCGTCCGGCGGCGATGCGCTTCCATCACCCCTGACGACAGTCAGCACTTTGCCCCGAAGCTCGGGGTGCCCCTCGACCACGTGCCCCTGCGCCGTGCCGCTCGGCCAGCCGCCTTCGTCGTAAAGCCATGCGTACAGGCCCGCCTCGTTGGCCCGCTCAACGGCGTGACGCACGAGCTCGAAGTAGCCATCAGACAGGTACGGCGGGGAGATTCCCTCGAGGAAGTCCCGCAGACGGAAGTTCTCCCCCATGGGATGGATGAAGAACCCGCCGCAGCCCTTCTCCTTCATGTCCGCGATGTCGGCATCGATCAACTCGCGCGTGACAGCGCCGTTCCAGATCCAGAACATCATCGGGCGGTACTCGGCCGGCGGATCGGCGAACTGCGCCGCAAGTAACGTCAGCATGAGGAGCCCTCCGTCCTGCGTGTGCGTTGGCAGAGCCTGCCGCTGGTCATCGTTTCGCCGCGACGGAACCGGCGCCTGCAACGGATCTGCCGACTCGTGCCAGTGCCATCGAAGGGATGTAAGGCTATGGCGGCCAAGGAAGCGCAGTCCATCGCCGGCCAGGAGCGGCTCGAGGACCATGGACGACGACCGATTCACGACCTTGCTCAAACACGCCCTGGACGCTCGGCGCCGAGAGGACTGGGCCGATGCACGGGCGCAGTTCGTCCGGCTCGGTAAGGCGGCCGAGGTCGCGTCCGATGCAGAGCACACGGCGATCGCTGAGGCCCACGTCGCCATCCTCGATGACGAGCGGCAGGCCGCACAGAACGCCATCGATGGGCTGATTGCCGTGCAGCCGGAGTCCTCGCAGCTCCCCGCCCTCGGGATGCTGATGGCCGAGCGCTGGCCGGCCTGTCTCCGCCAGACGGAGACACACCTCGTTGGCCGAGCCAGCAGGTTCCGGGAGCTGGGCAGAACCCTCCCCCATCCCGACGAAGTCGCGCTGGAACTGGGTGCCGCGCATGGCCTGGCGACCCGCGCCCTGGCCGAGCGGTGTCAGCGGGTGTATGGTGTGGAGAAGTCGGCGGCGATGCTGCAGGAGGCGCGCCGGGCGACAGCCGGCCTGTCGAATGTGCGGCTGATCCGGGCCGATGCGGGGGAGCCCGGGATCGTTCGAGCCCACGTGCCCGAGGCGGATGTCGTGTTCCTGGACATCGGGGGCAGTGCACCGGCCGCGCACGTGCTGCACCTGGCCCACGTCTATCGCCAGCTCTACCAGCCGCGAGTGCTGGTCATGCGCTGTGTCTATCTGAGCAACTTCGTCGCCGGCCTCGCATCATCTGAGCCTACCTATGGCCCGTCGATATGGACGAAGCCCGACGAGAGTCCATCCGAAGACGAGACGAGCGACTGATCGCTATCGTGTGGGCGGCGGTGTGTCTGGGCGCGGTCTCGCTTCCCTATCTGCTGACGCCCGATCCCAGGGGGTACGGCACTCACGAGCAGTTCTTCCTGTACGGGTGTCTCTTCCGCAAGCTGACGACCCTTCCGTGTCCGTTTTGCGGGCTGACGACATCGTTCGCCTACATCGTCAGAGGAGATCTCCCCGACGCCTTCCGCTGTCATCCTGCCGGCCCGGTGCTGTACGTACTGCTGGCTGGGGGAGCGGCCTACTCGCTGATCTGGGCTGTCTCCGGCTGGAATCCGCTGCGCGGACGCCTGGACCCGCTCAATCAGCCCCGCGCAATCGTCGCCATCGTCATCCTGATCTGGATTCCGGCGCTGGTGGTGCGGTTGGCCCTGCATTGACGTGCGATGTTCGCACCTGCGCGACGTGCAGCCAGCCACCTGGCCCCGCCCCTAACCGTCCTCGTGCCCGCAGACCAACCGATTGTTGACAAGCGGCCCGTCTACCGCGTATAGTTAGCGTTCACGACGCGCC
>CBFDAZ010000161.1:0-9168 GCA_965602825.1 uncultured bacterium | reverse complement strand
GGACGCCCCCGTCCGCGAGGTGGCTGGCGGTGATGCCGCTGACGTTGCCTGATTGGGATAGAGCGAGGGCTTGCGCCCTGGGCTTCCGCTTGAGTACGCGCCAGTACCACGAAGTCATGCGCGTACCGCACGAACTCACAACCGTTCTCCTCGCCAGGCGTGACCCCGAGGTCGTCTCGGCCGCCGAACGGACCGTCAAGCTCGTCGACGGACAGATAGAGTCCGAGCAGACTCAGGAGGGATAGGCCGTGCGACTCACCTGCGCCGCGCTCATGTTGGTGCTATCACTGATGTTGACTTGTTCCGCCGGTTCTCAGCGGATCACGGCCCAGAGCCCCCCGGACCCGTCGGCTGCCCCCACCCTACCGTTGGGCGTGGCACTCGATCCGACTGACCCCGCCAACACCGCGCCCGAGCCCGTGGCCGCCGGAGAGAAGATCAAGGTCAAGGGCTACATCAATGTCTCTTCCGGCTGTCAGCAGCCGACCGTCGACCTCTTGAAGAAAACGGCCAGAGAGCACGAGCGACTGGACCTGGAGTTGATCGACTTCGGCGCCGAAGAGGGCTTCAGACGATGGCGTGAGGCCGGCTTGACCTGCATGACCATCACGATCAACGGGCACCAAACAGTCACCTTCGGCGAGCAGGGGCACCGTCGGATCGTCACCTTCTCATACCCCCCAGGCTTCCAGTGGCTTCTGCCCGATCTCGAGGCGGCGCTCAAGGACGCGGTCGCCGGCAAGCTCTACTATGCGGAGGAGCCCGGCGCTACCAAGATCCGGTCGCGCATACCCACCCTCCGCTTCACGGCGCGAGAAGGCACGATCAACGGGGTCAAGGTCGGTGAGGTACTGGTCAACGGTCAGGTCGCCACGAGGCTGCGGACCACGTATGAGGACCTGCCCCCACTGCAGCGGGCCGAACGGGCGGCGTTAAGGCTCAGGAACGCGCTGACGGCCGGCTTCAAGCCAGCAGATATCAGATCTGCGAAGCTCGAGGACGGGAGGATGGTCCTCGCGGTCAAGCAGCAGGTCATCTGCATTGCTGACGAGGCCCAGGCCCGGATGCTCAAGACCACACCCACGGCTCTGGCCAAGGGCTGGGCAAGCTGGTTGAAGAAGGCTCTGACAGCCGCCATGGCGCGCGGGAGCGAGTAGCGCCACCTTCGGACGTCTCTGGCAGCCACCGCAACGCGCCGGATTGGGCGCTCCCCGAGCGGCCGGGTCCGGCGGTGTTGCCAGTTTGTACTACCCCTTCACCGCTCCGAGCTGGATGCCCTTGACGATGAACCGCTGGGTGCAGATGAAGAGGATCACCAGCGGGATGATGTTCATCACGCTGGCCGCCATGATGAGGTTGGTCTGCCTCCCGTAGGAGCTGTCGAAGAACAGCATGCCGATGGGGAGCGTCCGCAGGTGCTCGCTCTTGATGAGCACCAGAGGCCAGAAGAAGCTGCCGTAGTTGCCCATGAAGGTGAAGATGACCAGGGTGATGATCCCGGGTCGGGCCAATGGCATCACGACGTTCCAGAAGATCTGCCAGTGGCTTGCCCCGTCGATGCGGGCGGCTTCGTCCAGCGCCAGCGGAACCGTGAGCATGAACTGGCGCAGCAGGAAGGTGCCGAAGGCGCTGAACGCAGCCGGCACGATAAGGCCCGGGTACGTGTCCAGGAAGTGCAGCTTCACCACCAGCGTGTAGTTGGGGATCATCGTCACAACACCCGGCACCATCAGCGTCGCCAGGTACAGCTTGAACACGGTGTCTCGTCCGGGCCACTGAATCCGGGCGAAGGCGTACGCTGCCATCGCGCTGGTCAACGTCTGCAGGAACGTGACCCATCCCGCCACGAACACGCTGTTGAAGTAGTAGCGGTGGAACGGGATTTCCTCGAAGACTTTCAGGTAGTTCTCCGGATGCCACTCGGTCGGGACCGGATTGATCTCCTCAACCTCCGCCAGGCTCTTGAAGCTCGCCAGGCACATCCAGGTAAACGGCAGGAGCATCGTGAGCCCAACGACGATCAACACGAAGTGGCGTGTCGCCGTCGAAGCGACGCCCTTCCGGCGGGCGCGGCGTCTGCGTTGCTCAACATATTCCCGGTACTGGTCGCCGCTCAAGGCCTCTGACATCTACTCAGCCACCTGCTTCCCACCCAAACGCCAGTTGACCAGCGTGATGATGAAGATAATGCTGAAGAGGACCCATGAGACCGCCGAGGCATACCCGATCTGGAACTCCTCGAAGGCCTTCGTGTAGATGTGGTACGACAGCGTCGTCGTGGTTGCGGCCGGGCCGCCGTTCGTCATCACTCGCGCCTGCTCGAATCCCCCCTGCAGGCCCCCGATGAAGCTCATGACGATGATGAAGAAGGTGGTCGGCGCCAGGCACGGCCACGTGACGTTGCGGAAGATCTGCCAGCGGCTGGCGCCATCCACCTGCGCCGCATCGTACAGATCCTGGGGGATGTTGGAGAGGCCCGCCAGGTACAGCAGCATGTTGCCCCCGCCGATTCCCATCCACACACCCATGAGCATGATCGCGTCCTTGGCGCCAATGCCAAAGCTCCCGCCCGACAGCCGCACGTGCTCTGTCTCGATGCCGACCAGGTTGCGGGTTGACAGCAACCACTCAGGGGCGTGGAGCTGGCGCCCCAACAGAGACTCAGCCAGATCGTTCAGGTGGAGGTCCACCAGCGCCCAGTTGATCAGGCCATTGATCGGTCCGAACTCGGGGTTATACAGGGCCTTCCACAGGATCAGGAGCGCCACGCCGCTGGTGAAGCTCGGCAGGTAATACAGCGTGCGGTAGATCACCGTCCCCCGGATCTTCTGGCTCAACAGCATGGCCAGAACCAGCGAACCGGCAATGCTGATCGGCATCGCCAGCATCAGGTAGATCGTGTTGAGGAAGTACAGCCAGAACTCCTCGGTGTGATAGAGCTCGACGAAGTTCTCGAAGCCAACCCACCGGAAGTCGACGGTCTGCTGCAGGTTCCAGTTCGAGAAGCTCATGACCAGCGAGAAGAGCACGGGCCCCGCAGTGAAGACCAGGAAGCCCGAGATATTGGGCAGCAGGAACAGCATCGCGACTAGCAGGTCGGCCCATTTGCGCTTCATAGCAGGTCACGCGACCACGTTTCGCCGGTCAGCCTCTCCCAGTGCATCCGGAGGGTCGGCTGGTCCTCCAGGTTCTTCATGATCTCCCGGTCGATCTTCTTCGCCGCATCCCGGCAGGCGTCGGCCGCCGTCTTGGCGTTCGTGCGCACCAGGTCCATCTGGATGTCCATGATCCGCTGTACGACCTGGCCGTCAACGAAAGCACTGCTCTCCATCGGCTCCCCGTACTCCATCACGTCGAACCAGGCCTGGTTGAAGTCCTCCTTGGGGAACTCCGGGTCATGCAGGAAGACCTCGCCCGTGCAATACTCGATGACCGGCGCCAGAGCATCGGCCTGGTGGTTGATCAGCTCGTTATAGGGCCGGCCGTGCTCGAACTTGATGAAGTCGAAGGCCTGCTCGCGGTACCGACTCAGCCCATTCACGCAAGTGGCTCGGCCATACCCCCAGAACACCTTCTCCGGGCCCTGTGGGAACTCGGTCACACCCAGATCGAGGTCCTCGTACTGGCGCAGCAGGCAGAGCCACCACCGGCCTCCATGCGCCATCGCCGCCTTGCCGCCTCCGAACAGCGTTATCGTTCCCGCGCCCCAACCGCCGGCCGCCGCCATCGCCGCCTCCTGGTTAGGGCTGGCCATGACGTCGTACTTGTAGATGAGATCCTGCAGGAGCTGGATGCCGTTGGCCGCCTCCGGGCTGTCGAGCGCACACCGCGTACCATCCTCCGTGAACAGACGGCCGCCGAACTGCCTGACCATCGGGTACCACTCCGAGCGATTGCCCAGGAACCCGAAATGCTCGTAGCGCCCCTTGGCGTCCTTCTGAGTGAGCCGCCGCGCGACCTCGATGAACTCGTCCCACGTCCAGTCTCCGGAAGGGTACGGCTCCCCGTGTTCGTCGAAGATCGCCTTGTTGATCCAGAGAGCGTCGGTCGCGGCGTTCGTCGGATGCCCGTAGATCCGGTCTTCGTAGACGAAGTTCGGGTAGACAACGGACCAGATATCCTCCAGCCGGATGCCGCTCTCCTCGTACAGGTCCGTGATGTCCCGCGCCACGCCCGCCTTCACATACGCCGTGAGCTGCGCATGGGAGTAGCAGTCGAATAACTCCGGCCCGACGCCCGCCAGCGACTGGACGATGACTTTCTCCATGCCCACGTTCGAGGGGTCCAGGCGGAGTTCGTACTGGGGGTGCAGCTCGTTGAACAGGTCGATCTGCTCCCGGCGCGCCGGGTTGTCGTCGCTCGTCCAGGTCAGCACCAGACGGCCCTCGACCTCGCGCCGCGGCTGGATCAGGTACGCGACAGTCGACAGGATCAGCAACACGACGAGGGATAGCGCGTAGGTGACTTTCATGCTTGGAGGAGCCTGTGTTCCGGCGAGCACGACAACACCGAGTCCAACGGTCCCGTGGGACGTTTCGGTTCCATCGGACGCGAATCCTTGCTGCACCCACTCGGTCTGCCGAGGCCACCACATCCCGCGAACGTCCATCAGTGTGAGAGTGCGCGGCTGGCGATCCTGCCACTCCCTCCAAGATCCGTAGTTCAGTAGGTCGGAGCGGCAGTTCCGACGCCGTGCAAGCCGTCCGTGGGTCGGCTTTCCCAAGCCGACGCCGTCATATCTTCATCGTTTGCGGGTGCCCCACCCGGGGCATGGCCAACTGCTCCGGAGATTTGGGAGTCCTTCGTGGGGGCGGAGCTCCAGCTCCGCCCACGTGCGCCACGACCAACGAACGCCATCGCGAATAGGACTGTCCTAATTGTCTTGCCATCTACATCGTTTCCGCGCGCCGCCTCGCGGCATGAATCGCTGCCTCCAGTCCGGCAGCCGCCGCGTGCAGGAGGTGAGCTTGCGGTGAGAACCACTGCTCTTGTGGCAACCCTCGTACTCGGCACCATAGCCGCTGTGGACGCAGACCTGGTCGTGGCAACCGGCAAGGTTGTGGATCAACAGGGCCGGCCGGTCCCGGACGCTGAGGTGTGGACATGGGCCCCTCACCGTGACGAGGACATGCGCACACGCTCGGACTTGCATGGCGTCTTCCGGCTCGAGTTCGACCCGGGCGACCGACGTTACTGGCCGGTCCTGGCCATTGCCCCCGGGCTCTCTGTGGGCGCGTGCGACTACTCGGTCGAGGAACCAAAGCCGCTACTCATCCGACTCGTCCCCGAGGCGACCGTCCACGGCGTCGTGGTCGATCCCCAAGGACAGCCCGTCCCCGGCGCCGAGGTGCTTTTGCGGGCGCTGTTTGGTCTCCCCGCCACGCAACCGGACGGGCAGGACGAACACATCCTCCTCGGCTGGGACGGGCCAATCCGCGACACAACCGGTGCTGACGGCAAGTTCGTTATCGGCCATGTGCCGGAGGGCGCCAAAGCGGAGCTCCAGGTCAAGGCGGCAGCCCTCGCGATATGGCGCTACTGGTTCGTGCCCGGCGGCCGACCCGCCATCGGCGGCGCTCCCGAGGACTACACGATCTCGCTCCGGCCGAGCGGCGCCATCGAGGGCACGGTCACCCGCGATGGCAAGCCCCTGGCTGGCATCGAGGTGTTCACCCAGGGCCTGGGCTCCACAGAGGGATGGGACGAGGCGACCACCGACACCGATGGGCGCTACCGCATGGACCGTCTCGCGCCCGGAACATACAACGTTCTGATCCGCGACACCGCCCGTCTCGTCGCTCCGGGGCACGAGACGGTGATCGTGGAGGTAGGCAAGACTCGCAAGGGGATAGACTTCGCCATGACGTCGGGGGGCGTCATACAGGGGCGCGTCGTTGATGCGGAGACGGGTGATGGCGTGCCCATGGCGCGGGTGGGCTGCTACGGTCCTGCTCGGCCTCGATCCGGCGGCGCGTGCGTCAGTACGGCCACGGATGAAGAGGGGCGCTACTCCCTCCGCGCTGCCCCAGGGGTCAACCACGTCTACTACCAGGGCGGCAAGCAGGAGTACGCTCGCCCCGCCGATACGCGTTTCGAGGTCGAAGTACTTGAGGGGCAGACGGTCGAGGCACCCAGCATCGCGCTCCCGCACGTCCGACCTATCAAGGTCCATGTCATCGACGCCGAGGGCGAACCGGCCGCCGGCGCAACGGTCTGGCCCTTGTCCGGTTTCAGTCGCCCGGCCACAACCGACGCCGACGGCAGATGCCTCCTCTACGGTGACGAGCCGAACGATGTGCTCGCCCTCGCTGCCAGGGGCCAGGCAGAGGCGACCTCCGGCGTCGCCATGGTCAGCGTCACCCAACAGCCTGATCCCGTCGTCATCACGCTGGCCGAGAACGCCACCGTGACCCTCCGACTCGTCGATACCGAGGGCGAGCCGCTCGCCGGAATCGAGACTGTTGCGCGCATAGATGTCGAGATAACTACGCCGTGGCCTGGCGGCCCGTCATCGGAAACGCTCGGCCGCGCTGGAAGCGACGCCGAAGGCGTCATACGCTTCGACGCCCTCCCCCCAGGCAGCAGTCCGGCCTTCTACGTAAGACCGCGTACCGCCACGCCGACCGAATGGCCGGAGTGCCCCCTCCTCGAGCCGGCCACGGCTTACGACCTGGGTGAGGTCGTCCTTGACCTGACCACCGTGTCGGTAGCCGGGACGGTTCTTCTTCCCGACCAAACGCCCGTGGAAGGCGCCTTCGTACGGCCCCACATGGGCGGCTTTGACGCGGTGCGCACGGACGCCGAGGGGCGCTTCGAGCTGCAGGGGCTGCTCCCGACGGAGCATGTCCTTCTCCTGGCCGCATCCCCCGACTGGAAGCTCTTCGGCGCCGAAGAGCTTGTCCCCGAATGGGGGCTTGAGCCCGGGATCATGCTCAGCGCACCTCTGCGGGTCGTCGGCCGGCTCGTCGGCGCCGACGGACAGCCGCTCGCCAGACAGCGCGCGCGGTTAACACCCGCGTGGGGCAGCGCGACGGAGGACTTCCCGGTGGAGCGCGAGACGGTCACGGATCAAGATGGTACACTGGTGATCGAGGGCATGGTGGCCGGCGTGACCTACGGAATGCTGGTTTACAGCCATCCTGTGCAACGTATTAGATGGGCCCTCACGTTCGTGCCAGAGGCCGAACCCGAAGTGGACCTCGGCACGATCATCTTGCCGGACCGATAGGGACTCGACCGGGAACCTCGGTCTGGTGCCGGGGTGAGTGGCCCAGGTGGGAGCTGGCACTCTTATAACACTCTCAGCCGCCTCATGGATGGTCAGCGCGATGGTCGACTCGTCCGCAGGAGGGACCCCAGGCTCGTCTTGTGTGCGCGGTCTGGAGGCGCATTCCACTGACGGCGGCGATCGCGATGATGGCACAGGCCGCGACGGCACCCTTGAGGCGGCGCGAGAAATGGACCATCGGCGTGCCCGCCGCATGAGGGGGCGCTGGACGCGGCGGATGAGGTCGCGTCCGCGCATACGCCAAGCCAGATCACCAGCCCAAGGCCGGTGACTCCCGTCGCAGGCTCTCTCCTCGCCGGCGGTCCGGTCCAACCGCCCAGGCAGCTCAGTTCCGGGGCATGAGCAGCCCGAGGTCAACCGGGTCGTCGGCGTCCGCGACGAACGCCCTACGCCGCTTGTCGAACCTGATGGCCGTGGCACTCAGCACCACCCTGTAGGGTGCCCCGGAGACCAGGCCCTCGATCTCCCAGAAGCCCTCGGCGTCGGAGTGGCACAGCTCAAGCGCCGGCAGGCCGTCCCGCAGCCAGTAGTCCTCCGCGTCCTCGGCGCCCACGCGCACGCGGGTATGCGCCCTCACATGGACACCTGCCACGGGCTGCCCCTGAGCATCGGCGAGCTGCCCCCTGACGCTGGTGAGAGGACGCAGTGCCAGCTCCCACTCCGGCGTCGTCGGGCCGGTCCGCTGTGCGACGTGCAGCGGCTCGTCGGGATGGGAGGCCATCACCCAGAGGTCGTCGCTGGTCGGCAGCAAGCCGGTAATGGAGAAAGCCCCCGTCGCGTCGGTGAGGGTCTCGATAGGAAACGCGGAGGGTATGATGGCCCGCACCTTCGCCCCGGCCACGGGCTCGCCGTCCTCGCCGAACACCGTGCCCCGCAGCGTCCGTTGAGCTACCCCGACCCTGAGAGCGGGGAGTTCGCGTGTCTCGCTGGCAGCCAGCGTCATCTCGGGTCTGGCCTCATCCCGCCAGTCGTCGCTGAGGGCGAGGTAGCCCAGGTTCGCCGAGAAGTAGACACGCAGCGGAAGACCCGCCGGCAGCGGCCCGATCCGCACCTCGCCCCGCTCGTCCGTAGACGGGCCCGGGCAGGTAAAGCCCACCTCGGCCAGCGAGACCGACACCCCGAGACCCGGTATCGGCTTCCCCTCGGCACCGAGCGCCCTGGTGTGGACGTAGGAGGCCGGCGCGAGGCGGATCTCCAGCGGCTGTTCGGGCACGGTCCTGATGGTCACCGCGCCCATCAGCCCCCGCGGGTCATCGCGCGCCCAGATCGACCACCCCGTGTGAGGCCGAGGGGTGAAGGCCCCGAGGCCCGGCAGATAGACCTCGAACGCGCCGTTGGCGTCGGTGGTCGTCTGATAGCAGTTGTCGAGGGTCGCCTGCAGCACCGACTCCACAGTCACGACTCCCTGCAGCACGCCGACCCGCGCACCGGCGACCGGCCGGCCCGCTCCGTCAACCACCGCCCCGGTGACCCACGCGGGCTTCGACAAGTCCGTCTCGGCGGGGGCCGCGGCGGTCCGGACGTGCAAGAGGCCAACAGCGGCGGCAACCGCAATGGTGCAGACCAGGAGCGCGATCTTGGCTTTGCCTGAGACATTCACAGTAGGAACCCCTGTTCCCGCGAGAGTGCGCTGGACGCACCGAGCGAGAGGCCCGGTGCGACGCCGATGACTTGGAGGCTCGTATGCTCGTCGCGCCCCAACTCAAGGCGGAACGATCCGTCCTCCGCTGCGCGGGCGATGATGCCAAGCACTCGCCAGCAGCCACTCAGGCGTTCTGCGCGCTCTCCATGTTGCCCTCTTCCCCACGGTCACGGTTGCTGGGCCCTGTCAAGGCAAAGTAGAAGTGTCCTGTTGTTTGCGCAGTAGAAGTGTCCGGTCG
>CBFDAZ010000160.1:0-9188 GCA_965602825.1 uncultured bacterium | reverse complement strand
TTGAACGGGCCGTGAGATTCGCGGGGCCCAGCAGAGCCAACGACGTGGCCATGGGGCTGGCAGCGGTCGAGGCGTTTGTGGAGGACATGGCCGACCCGGCCAAGAGCTTCGACGACTGCCAGGACTGGTTCGGCTGGGCCTCGCTCGAGCGCCTGACGGCCAGGAAGGCCTGCGCCATCTGGCTGACGAGCCTGGCCGAAGAGCTGCCGCTTGCGGAGCAACCCCTCAAAGCAGCGGCTTCACACTACCGGCGCGCTGCCTATCTGTACCACAGTTGGCGCTACGGGGTGCTCGGCCTGCGCGATGCTGATGATCCCCGCGCTCGGGCGCCCGGGAAGATCGCCGCCCTGGCGCCGCTGCTGCGCGAGGCACTGGCCGCGGAGATGGAAGCGATCGGCGAACTGGAGGACGCAGCGGCAGCCCCGCGGTAATGGAGAGCATCGGATGACAGGGACGGCGGCCCCCTCGGCTGACGGCAGACCCAGCGCCTAACTGGGCTCAAAGGTAAGAAACACAGTGTAATCGCGCCGCACGGTCCGTTCCAGGTACCGGATCGGTAATCCGACAAGTACAGCGACCGGGGCCTCGACCCGCTGTTGTCGGCCGTGTACGGGATGGTCGAGAACGTAGACGACAACGTGGGGCGACTACTCGCTCGGCTGAGTGAGCTGGGCATCGCGGAAGACACGATCGTGCTCTTCCTGACCGACAACGGGCCAAACACCAACCGCTACAACGGGGCATGCGCAGCCGGAAGGGGAGCGTCCACGAAGGCGGCGTGCGCGTGCCGCTGTTCGTGCGCTGGCCGGGCCACGTCGAGCAGAGAACACACATCGGGAGAACCGCGGCGCACATAGACCTGATGCCGACGCCGCTGGACCTGTGCGAAGTCCCCCCACCCGCCGATCAACGGGGTGGGTCTCGCGCCCTTGCTCGGGGGGGCGGCGGCGAAGAGGACTGGCCCGAGCGGATGCTGTTCACGCACCAGCCTCGGCGCGGCGACGTGGAGATCACCCCCGGTGCCCTCCGCACGCAGCAGCACCGGCTGATCCGCGACGGCGGAAGCCACGAGCTGTACGACATGGTCGCCGACCCCGGCCAGAAGAACGACATCACTGCCGATCCCCCCGAGACCGTCCGCGAGCTGTCATCGGCGTACGAGTCGTGGTTCGAGGAGGTCTCCCGCGATGGTCACGAGCGCCTGCCGACCCCCGTCGGCTCCCCACAGGCTCCTCGCGTTGAGCTTCCGGTGCCGGAGTGCTACTTCCGCGGCGATGTAGGCTATCGGGGGCGCATGGGCTGGGCGAATGACTGGATCATCGGCTGGGAGAGCGCCGACGACGCCGTCTGGTGGAACCTCGACGTCGTGAGCGACGGCCGGTATGAGATCACGCTGCGTTATGTGTGTCCCGAGGAGAACGTCGGCTCCCGCGCCCGGATCGAGATCGATGGCGAGGCGCTCGAGGGCACCATAGGACAAACGCACGACCCCGAACCGATCCCCAACCCCGACCGGGTGCTGCGCGGCCAGGTGTGCGAGAAGCAGTGGGCCCCGCTCACCCTCGGCGAGGTCAGCCTGAAGAAGGGCCGCGCGAAGTTGACGGTAACCGCGCCGGAGATCCCCGGCGCGCACGCAATGGACCTCAAGAGCGTCGAAGTGCGGAGGGTGGACTGAACTTCGGCGGCAGGAACGCGGCACGGCTCACTCCCTGATCGCCGACACGCCCTTCGCGAAGTTCTTCACCCGGTGGAACGTTAGGTAGTTCGCGTCGTGGAAGTTGTGGGCGCCGTTCCACGCGGTGCGTGAGGCCACAATGATGTCATCGCCATCGAACAGCCAGTCCACGTACTGGAAGCCCGTGTACTCTACAGCCCAGGGAGAATCGTCGCGCAGGATGTCGCCATGGACGGTCCACTCGATGAGGTCGGGTGAGGAGACGAGACTCAGCACGCTGCGCATGCCGGCCGCGGCGGGGATCGTCACCCGGTTGACGAGTGACCAGTAGACCTTCGTCTCGGGATGCCGCCGGATGGTGAACTTGGTCATGCCGCCATAGAAGTCGATCAACCGGTCGAACCTGAGCGACTTGCCGTCCTCCGCGATCTCAAGCACGACGGCCTTCCGGTAGTATGGCGCCGTGTTATATCGCAGGATGTTGAGCAATCTCCCGCTCGGGTCGACGACCGCATTCCCTTCGAGGTAGCCCCGTTGCTCGACGGGGATCTCCCACCCTTCGGGAAGCCACGCAGGATCGTGGGCGAGCGGCTCACTGACCGTCCAGTTCGTGGAGTTCATGAGGTCTGCGTCAACGGGCACGGAGCAGGCGACTGCCTGGAAGCCCGCCGGCCAGCCGCCCGTCTGGAGCTCGACACACGTCCAGAGCCTCCCGTTATGTTCGGTCACCGGCACGGGAGCCTTGTGGTAGGGACCGAGGGCGATGATGACGGGGCCCTGCCAGGTTGTGCCGCCGTCGGGCGAGCGATGGAGCACCACGTCCCCGTACCGCGTCCGTGTCGCGAGCAGGTGCAGTTCGCCGCGGTGCACGAAGACCTTGCCCCAGAAGGCGGGCTCAACATCCGCCACCCACCGCCAAGTCTCGCCGCCGTCCTCGGAGCGGAAGACGCGGCTGAAGTCGTTCGTGCCCGGGCCGAACAGGTCATGGCTGGCGATGAGGGCGCCGTCGTCGAGGCGGGTGATCGACGGACTCCCGATGTACTGGCCCCGGTCCGCGAAGGCGCCGTCGTGCTGGTGGAGGTAGTCGATCACGACGCCGGGCACCCAGCCGGGCGTGACCGTGCGGACGGCGCTGGATCCAAGGACCTCACCGGACGGCACATCAAGCGCCAATACCCTCAGTTCGTGATCGGCGTGATTGAGGAGCCCGCGGACCGTCGCGGACCGGCTGCCCGGCGGCAGCTCCACAGATCGGGCGTCGTCCCACGGCTGCTCGCGCAGCTTCACCTCGGTGCGGAAGCGGGGCGCAGCCTCCGCGAGCCTCCCCTTGGGATCCTCCCACTCAATCGTGACCTGCTCGTGGGCGGGGATGACGCGGGTGACGTAGATGGCTGGCTTCTCAGGCGGGTGGATGTCGTACTTCACGCGCAGATACCCCTCCACTTGGGTCCGCGCCTCGTCCGAGAGCGCGGCGTTGTAGATCAGGATCTCGGCGAGGTCTCCCTGCAGATGGCCTTCCGCGCCACCGGGGTTGAGGCGCTGACCGAGGTAGACGGGGTCTTCGTTCGGCCTCTGCGGCGAGACATCGCGAACGGTAAGGATCCTCTTGCCGGAATTGTACCCTCGGATCGTGCGCGAGGCGGGATCAAAGACGCTCGACTGAAGATGCACGCGATGGAGGGGGAACACGATGCGCCGGCCCCACTTCCCGCCAATTCCGAGACCCTCGGCGGGCGAGACGAACCACGCATCGGGCGCCAGCCCATACCCGCTCCTCTTCTGGGCGATCCGGAACCCGCCGGAGTACCGGAAGACACAGGCCACGGTGAAGCCGGCTGTGGCGTCCAGTTCGGGACTGTGGTCGATCACGAGGTGGCTTCGCACGCCGTCGAATCGGGCCGCCGGGCGGCCGTTGATCGCCTGCGTCTCAAGCGCCGGCCCCGTCCCCGGCTCGGCCCACGCGTCGTTGCCGCGTTCGGAGTGGTCGCCCCACACGACCAGCCGGCCGTTTTCCACCAGCAGGTCTCCGTCCGCCTTCAGCCACAGGACAAGGTCATCCGTGAGAGGAGCCGCCTGCACCGGATCGGGCCCCAGCAGGAGGACGCCCATCGCCAACGCGACAAGACCCATAGAGACTCACGCCCCTTCGCTTGGGCACTCGCATCAGCATGTTGTGCAGCGCGGGAAGACCTCCCTCTGTGTGACGCCCGCCCGCCACGGGCGGTTTGCTGCATCGATGAAGGCACGACGGGTATCGGGCGGGGAACCACATGGTGTCGAGCGGCTCAGACCACGACGACGAAGGCCGAAAGGAGCTCAAGCCTTGCGACCCTGGATCATGTTCACCAGGCACCTCGAGGGCTGGGCGTAGGGCCCCGCAACTCATCCGCGTCATGCTGCCGTCGGATCCTGGAGTCTGAGCGCCCAGCGCCCGGCTCAACTGGGCGGGGCGCATCCACTTGCCGGCTCGGGCGTACATCCGGGTAACGTCTATGCTCGCGACCAACGGCGGGAGGCCGCGCCGATGGCCCCGTTACTCCCGAGAAGATCGTACAATCCGCCCTCGACCGAATGGGCATCACGCTTGAGGACCTCGACCTCGCGCCCCTGGCGGTCGTGACATGGCAGGGCCGGGTCGTGGAAGCCCTCGCCGAAGCGATGGGTGCCCGACGGGCCGAACACTGGTTCTATGACGACCGCTATCCCCACTATCGCGGCGAGGTAGCCGGCCAGCAAGTGTCCTTCGTCGCCCTCCGGGCCGGCGCGCCGGCGACCGTCATGACGATGGACAACATGATCGTCTGCGGCGTTCGAACGTTCATCGGCATCGGCCTCGCCGGGAGCCTCCAGAGACACGCGCCCGTCGGCACCCTCATCATCCCCACTGAGTGCATCAGCGAGGAGGGCACTTCCCCTCACTACGTCGAGCCCGATGCTCCGCTCGTGCCAAGTCCTCATCTCGCCGCCGGCCTCAAGGAGGCCTGTCGCGCCGAAGGAGCGACGGCCCTGTCCGGCCGCCACTGGACGACCGATGCTCCCTACCGCGAACTGTCAACTAAGGTGGAAGCGTACCGCAGCCAGGGCGTGCTCGGCGTAGACATGGAGACCTCCGCCATGTACGCGGTCGGCCGGCTCCGTGGGGTGGAGGTCTGCAATCTGCTCGCCGTGAGTGACGAGCTGTGGGACGAATGGCGCCACGCCTTCGTCACCCCGGAGCTGAAAGCCGCACAGGACCTCGCAGTGCGTGTGGTGCTGCGCTGCATCGACAGCCCTTGCGGGTCCTTGCCGACAGCAAACCCGAAGAACCTGGACCCGTGAGCGACCTTTGAACGGGTCACCGACTGGTCATCCCGCGGCGTCAACGCGCTCCATTCGCGGCTCCCGCAGGTGCAGGCTGCTGCGACCCGGCTGGCGAAGTGCCGCTCCGAGTGACTGACGATCCAGCCAACGACCGGAGTACCCAACTCGACAGGGGGAACCTCAGCTTCTGGAGGCACATCCTATGCGCTCTGTTGTCTCGGCCGGCCCAGTGGTCGGCCTTCTCGCGTCGATCTGCCCGGCCGCGCTGGCCGCCGGGGCCGTCACCCACAACACCGCCTCGCTCACCGCAGCCAAGCTCGCACCGGAGCCCTTCGCGAGCCACTGGGAGAAGTGCCGTTACGCCAATCACCCCGACTACATGCGCGACCAGCCCCTCGGCCACGAGAACATGCGCACATCGGGCATCCTATACACCCTCGAGGCCATTCGCTATCTGCGCGAGGGCCAGATCAACCGGGCCATGATGGTCGCGTCGGCCCGCACGCACTACGTCGCCGACAGCGCCTGTTTGCCGCACGCCGAGATCTGGCGGCCTCGGCGCGAGAATGACGTTCTTCGCCCCGGCGAGCCGCGGAGTGGGCCGTGGTCGTTTATGCCCGCGAGCGTCCAGGACTACTGGCTGCCCTTCGGCGACCAGCCCGAGGGCGCACCCTACCGGCCCCTCGTTATCGACCCGCCGCCGATGAAGCCGGACGCGTGGGATGCCTTGAAGGAACGCAACCTCTACGGCAGCATCCACGCCTTCTTCGACAGCATCGACGGCCAGGCACCCTACCCCGACGGGTTCCCGACCGACGGCATCGACCGGGCGGAACACTGGTCCTGCTACGACCGCGAGTTCTACGCCCGCTGGCGAGCCGAGTGCATCGCCCTCACGTTGCTCGACCGTGACTCTGTGCTCGACGACGAGCCGGGCGTTCGGTGGGTCGATGCCGAGGCGTTCCAGGCCGTGATGGACGAGGAGATGCGCAACATGGTCTCCGCCGTCCTCGCCTACTACCGCTACCTGGCGGTGGCGGCCCGAACGGAGGTGGTGGGCGATCTCGAGAGCATCTTCCCGGCCGCCGATCGCCTGGCCCTGATGGCCGCGAGGGCACCGCGGATCTACCTCTCGCCCGGCGCTTCGTGGCCGCTGAAGCGTGCCGCCTACCTCTTGGCGATGGAGCTGGTCCGCGCCGAGCACCGGCGGCACGGCCGTCAAGGGCGGGAATACGGCGAGGACTTGCTCGCCGAGTGCGACGCCCTGATCGGTTCCGTCGACATACCGGACTCCGAGGTCGACCGGCGGATCGTTATCTCATGGCGAGAAGAACCCGACGTGGCGGCTGAGCTGGGATGGCGGGAGCTAGCCGGCAACACTTTGGTCTGCGAGGCCGGCAGGGAGGCGGCGGGGCACGTCATCCTACGCGGCGAGGACCTCCAGAGCGCCATTCACCTCGTCGACTACCTGCTCGATTTGGCGCATGCGCCCCTCAACGGGCGGACTCCCGTGGAGGTGCTCTTCAGCATCTTCGAGCGGGAGTGGCCCGGCACGTCATTCCTGGCGGAGCTGAGCCGGACGCCGGATGCCGACATCTACATCCCGCGCTTCGAGCGCCCTCCCTGTCCGCATGAGGACGACATGGCCGAGTGGACGGACAAGGTACATTGGCTGGTCTGGCCCAACACCCAGGGGGACGCCAACCTCTCCGGACCGCTCCCGGTGATCTGGAACTTCATGCTGCTCGGGCTGCCGCTGCCCGACGGCACGAAGGTCGACCTGGCAGCGTTGTAACCACAGGCAACACCCGGCCCCGGGGGGCCTGGCGCGCCAGTAGCAATGTCGCCCCTGAATCCGGGGACATCATACGTATCGGCGCTTGCCCACGCGGCCCGGCTCCTGCAGTCGGAGCGCGTGAGCGAGTTGGCTCTCCAGATCGGCGATGAAGGACATCGATCCCAAGGGGCCGCTCATCTGCTCATGCCGTCGGAGCGCTACCATTGCCTCCCCAGCCAGGAACCTGCCCGTCGCCCGTCCAGTGCTCTGCGTAGCCCTCAAACCGCAGTACGTCGTCGCACCGTGGATCAACCACCGAGAGGGTGCGGCGGACGTTCCCGTGGTCGTGGCTCACCGCTGGGGGTACGCTGTCCTGCCGCGAGATGGTCGTGGTAGAGCGGGAGGACTGGTCCGCTACCTTGCGTTTGTTGCCCGTGTCCCTCAGCCCCGTTGCTGCAGGACCCCCGACCGGCGCGACAGAAGGCAGGCCCCCAACCTCCCTTCAGACCAGTTCCTCGGACGCGCGCTCGAGTAGCGCCTCCAGGGCCCGGAGCTTGTCGTCGGGCAGGTCGGGCGGCTCGTAGGCCTCGATGTTCGCCCGCCAGTGCTCCTCGCACTGGGCCAGGATGCGCTGCTCGTCCCCGGTCTCGGCCATGGCCTCCGGCACGGTCAAGGGGAACAGCTCCGAACCCCAGAGGCTGCGGAAGTGGGCAAGGGTGTGGTCGCTCGTGAGGAAGGTCTCCCCGGCGTTGACCCGCTCGCAGATCTCGTCGAACACGAGCGCTTCGTCGCTCGTATCCACCTCCGGTTCGACCGCGTGCTGGCTCTTGCGGATCTCCATGTCCAGCATGAGCTGCGTCGGCGATCCCACGCCGCCGTTGTCGAGCGTCCCCATGCCGGGGTAGGGAATGTCCGGGTTGCCGGTGAGGCGGCCGAAGGCGGCCCCGGCGAAGAAGTTCTGGTAGACGGCCTGCAGGCCGGGGTGGTTCGTGGAGGGGCTGAAGTACGTCTCGGCCCACAGATGCCCGCCGAATTGCTCCTCGAAGAGCTGCTTGACGCCCACGACGACCGCCACGTTCTCCGGCCCGGCCGAGGCGGTGTCCGCGGTCCGCATGTCGGCCACGGTGGAGATCATTCGCCCGGTCAGGTCGCCGTCGGGGCACAGGCAGTAGGCGGCGGCCAGGCAGCCCAGGATCTCGGCGGCGCCAATGATGATGGCCCCCGCGATGCTCACCGGCGTTGATATGCCGATCGTGGGCATGGAGGCGGCGTGGTAGCGCGGCACGCCCACACGCTTCCGCTCCAGCATGTCCTCGGACGCCCGGTGATCGAGGATGAGCGGCGAGATCAGGCATTGCGATCCGGCCAGGTACCGTCCGTCGCCGGGCTGCCCGCTCATGATCTCGCCGGCCTGAACCAGGTACTTGATCGTGCGCGGATCGATCGCCTCGATGCCGTCGAGCTTGGTCGTGTGCCGCAGGCCCAGGATCAGCGAGGCGAGGCGCTCGGTCTCTTGCTGCGCGTCCTGCCGGTACCACGTGCTGATGTAACCGATCTCGGGGGTGGCCTCGGCGAGCTTCATCATCTGGATGAAGATCTCCGTGTCCACGGGCCGAAGCTGCCGGGTGCGGTCATCATACCACTGGGTCGGCCCGCAATCGAAGGCCGGCATCATGAATTGGGTCCTGAGCTGCTCGCGCACCTCGTCCTTCTGCCCGGTCCACATGAGCCAGTGGGTCCAGTCCGGCCCGCACCACGGCACCAGCTCCTGGTCGTCATCATCCTGGGCCCGGCTCGTCTCCTGGTAGGCCACGAGCTCGCGCAAGAGCTGCCCGGGGATGCGGACCCTTCCCGTGGAGGCGAGTTCGCAGCCGCGGTCCAGCATGAGCGACGTCAGGTCCTCGTGCTCGACCAGAATCCCGACTTCGCCCAGCAGCTCGACCGTCTTGTCCCTCAGGCGTTCGGTATCCAGACGGATCGCCATCGACTCTCACCCTTCCCGGCCTGCGAGCGGCCGTCTGCTACTCGCCGATGTACGGCTGGATCTCGATGAAGTTGTACATGATCTCCTGGCCAATCGGCCCGCCGGGCTCGGCGTCGCTGACCCAGTCGGAGACCGTCAGCCGCGCCTTCCCATCGCGGGCCCGGAACACGCGCCAGTGATAGTTCATGTAGTAAGGGTACTGGGCGTTGAACTTCCCCAGCTTGTGCGCATAGCAGTTCGGGAAGGTGAACTGGAACGCGTTCCTCTCCCCCGGCAGAACGTCTACCCCCTCCAGCGTGATCGAGACCGCCTGCTGGGCCTGGCGCGATTCCTCCTGGAGGAGGTCCTGGTAGTCGGCCGTAATCATCTTCAGGGAGTACAGCCTCCCGGCCTCCAGGCCCCGGATATCCTGGCTGAAGGAGTTCGCCCCCTTGTCGCTCCGCCGCATCAGG
>CBFDAZ010000159.1:0-9196 GCA_965602825.1 uncultured bacterium | reverse complement strand
ACCGTAGCTCTTCGCGGTGTCAATGATCGCGTAGAGGGCCGCCTGGAAGACCCCGCCGCGGGCGTTCGGCTCATGGTTGATCCGCTTTCCGAGGAAGTCGGTGATCTCGACGGCTATGCGGTCCACGCGGTCGTCGTTGTTGCCCCACTTGGGTACGCGGTGTTGGGCTGTGAGGCGCAGCTCCTCGTAGCCCTCCCAGTTGGCCGCCAGAGCGGCCTTGAGTCCGGCGAGGGTGCAGTGCCCCCTCTCATATACGAGCTGCTCGATGACCGCCAGGGAGTCCGTCGCATTCGCGAGGCCCAGGCAGAGGCAGCCGCTCGTGTTGTAGGTGGCTCCGGCCTGGGAGATGTCGACGCCCCCTTCAAGGCATGAATCCATCGTGCCCGAGAGAAGTGGCGACGGGCCGACCTCCGGCCACAGACGCTCCTCTCTACGTACCTTCTCAGTGGCCGGGGCGATCTGCGAGTCCAGAACCCCGAGGTAGGCTGCCATCAGCTCGCCGAAGGAGGCGTAGTCGCCGGAGGCCAGGACCAGCTCAACTGCCTTCGCCAGATTGACCCCGCACGCGCCGGAGCAGTTCAGCTCCTTGCCCATGACGGCCGGCTCATAGCAGCCGATGAGGATGTAGTCATCGGCATCCTCAAGGGTCTTGCCGTTCTGGTGCAGCATCTCGACCTGCGCGGCGTCATTGACCGTCACGATGCCGGTGCAGCCGGCCTGGATGCAGCCGACCACCTGCTCGAAGAAGCTCCGTGGCGTGCGCTCCGCAAGCCGGACATGGAACTTGGGGTCAACGATCTGCATCTCGCGGTAGACCTCGAAGGCGAGGTAGGACAGCTCGTTGACGTCGGGTCCGAAGAGGAAGGGCTTGCCGTAGAGCTTCCCCTGGGTCTTCGCGAAGAACTTCACCCAGAAGTACTTGAGCAGCTCCTTGGCCCGATCGCGGGTGAGACGTCCGGCCTTCATGTCCTCGGCGTAGAAGCCATGGTAGAGCTGGTCGAACCGGCCCATGGAGCGAACGGAGTACCCATTCTCCATCTCCTGGAGCTCATGGTACAGGTAGGCCAACTGCAGCGCCTCGTGGAAGCTCTGCGGCGGGCGCTCGGCGAGGGCCGCTATTGCCGAGCCGGGCAGCTCCGCAGCAAACCGCTTGACCAGTATGATGACGGCATCGTAGACCATGGTCACAGCCTGATAGAAGACGCCGGAACGGGCCGCGGCGCGGTCGCGCAGACCGGTGAACCCGTACTCGAGGAGATTCCTCCAGTCCGGGCAGACGTGGCCGAGATCCAGTATGGCCCGCCAGGCGCCCGGGATGGACGGCGGGTCGTCGCCGAACTCCTTCAGTTCCGCCTCCCTCCGCCATTCCTCGCGCAGGCCGACCAGGAGATTATGGTGCTCCAGCTTGTCGGCGAAGTAGTCCTCCGGCTCGACTGCGATGCGCGCCTTTGAGCACAGCAGGTGGAAGAGCCAGGCCCGAGTCATGATCCGGGGTTCGTCCGGCTCATCGGCGCGGTGCCGCTCAAGCTCCGCGGCAAGCTCCTCCTTGGAGAGTCCGGACGCGGGGTCGAACGTGACGTCCAGGTACTGCCTCTCCAACCGGTCGCGGACCTCATCAAAGGGCTTGGGCATGGTGTTCCTCCGCGATCTCGTCCATTCTCCTGTCGAACTCCTCGTGCACGACCTGGAACTCGGGGTTGTCCCGGTAGAACTGAATGGTACGTCGGATGCCCTCGGCGAAGTGTGTCTCGCAGACGAACTCCGGGACCAGCGCCCGGATCTTGCTGCTGTCATAGACGCCGTTGTTGGCGAAGGAGATCAGCTTCTCGCCGAAGTCCCCGCCAAGCTCAAACCCCAGATCGTGCGCCGGGACGTGGCAGAGCCGGGTCTTGGCGCCGAGGGCGTCCCCGACCAGCTCGGCCACCCGGTTCCAGGTGAGGAACTCGTCGGAGGTGATGTGGAACGCCTCGCCGAGAGCCGCGGGGTTCCCGCAGAGGCCGACGAAAGCCTTGGCGAAGTCTTCGGTGTGGGTGACGGTGCACAGCGCGTTGCCGTCATCGTGCATCAGCAGGGGCTTGCCTTGCAGGATGCGGTTGGCGATGGTCCAGGAGTGGGTCTGGTGGTTCGGCCCGACCGGGTGGAGGATGCGGAGCCTGTTGTAGGTGAAAGCCGGCCGCACGATCGTGTAATCGAGGCCGCTGCTCTCGTGCTCCGCCTGCAGCCGCCGCTCGCAGAGAATCTTGTTCCGGGCGTATGACCACAGCGTGTTGCCGACTATGGTGTTCTTTTCGGTGATGATCTCGCTGGGCGACCTCGTCCGGTAGACCGCTCCCGAGGAGATGAAGATGTACTGGCCGCAGCGCCCCCGGAACAGGTCCAGGTTGCTGGCGAGCCGGTCCACCCCGTAGGAGAGAAAGTCCGCGACCACGTCGAAGCTCATCCCCTCGAGCTTTGCGCGGACTTCGGCGGGCCGGGAGATGTCGGCGCGGATGCAGCGCGCGCCGGAAGGCACGAACCGGGGGCGGTTGCCGCGGTTGAGCAGGTGCAGCTCAACGTCGCTCTTCTGCGCCGCCAACGCGGCGACATCGCCGCTGATGCAGCCGGTTCCGCCGATCAGCAAGATCCTCATACCACTTCACCCCAGGCAACCGGTTCAACACACCCGCTCTCGATGGAGCGGAAGATCGCGTCGGTGATGACCTCCGTCTTGACAGCGCTTTCGAGCGTGCACACCGGCTGGCGCCCCTGCAGCAAGGCCTCGACATAATCCTCGATCATCGGCAGATGCCAATTCTCCGGGGTCTGCGCCTCTATCCGCTCCGTGCCCGCAGCAGTGACCTTGACGACCGGCCCATTGCCGTGCGGCGGCCACTCCGGCCAGTAGAGGCGCCCCTCGGAGCCGAACAGCTCCAGCTCATGCCGGGTGCCCGGGGAGCTGCAATTGAAGATGATGGTGAACATCGCGCCGCCGGGGAACCTCAGGACCACCGTGGCGATGTCCTCCACATCATTCATGATCGCCTCGTTGATGATGCTGGACTGTGCCATGACGGCGGACGGCATCCCGAGAAAGTTGTGGGCGATGTCGATGAGGTAGAAGCCCAGCTCCTTGATGCGGCTGCACCCCAGCGCCTGGCGGATGGGCGTCCGGCCGGGGTTGTAATACGGGGTCGAGTAGATGGCCCAGCCGCCTGTCAGCCTCCCGATCTCCTGCCGCTTCAGCATGGCCTCTGTCAGCTTGTACTGCTCGGACAGGCGGCGGTAGTTGGAGCAGCTTGTCACTCGGTCTGACCGGCGGGCGGCCTCCAGGAGCCTCAGGCATTCCGCGCCGTTGAGCCCCAGCGGCTTCTCGCAGAACAGATGCTTGCCGGCATCAAGCGCAGCCATGCTCAGCTCGACGTGGGTGTTCTGCGGTGTGGCGATATAGACGGCATCGGCCCCGCTCTCCGCGAGCGCCGTGCCGTAGTCCGCGTAGACCGCCCCCGCCCCGAGCCGAGCCGCGAGTCCCGCTGCACGCTCCCGGTCGAGATCGCAGATCGCGACCAGCTCCGAGTTCTCCGTCTCGACCAGGGCCGGGCCGACGCGCCTGGTCGCGATGTCTCCGGCCCCGGCGAGCAGCCACCTTACTCCAGTCATCGTGTCGCTGCCTGCCCTTCCCTGGGGAAGTCATTCGCGGGCAGATTGCGGCGCATTCGGACCCAGTCGTCGCTCGCACAGGCCCTATCCGGCACTCTGACGTTGACTTCCGGGGCTTGTGGTGGTAGTCCTCGTCTGACATGAGGGTGCTGACGCACCTGGTCTCGCTACTTGTCTCCCTTAAGGCCCGAGTTCCTCCGGCCGTCGTGACGGCGGAGGTCCTCCTCCACCACTGCTGTCCCCGCCTGCGTGGCCTACTCCCGGCAGGACAGCGTGCCCCTGCGGCGAGCCAGGACCACAGGAACGTCCGCCGCATCCTCTCGGTCGTTCATCCACGGTAGGACGGCGTAATGCGGTCTGAGGGCTACGCAGAGCAGCAAACCGGTGACGGGCGGGTGCCCGGTACGGGTGCCCCTTGCCGCCGAACGGGAGGAACAGCCCGCTTACGCGTTGCCGCTGCACGAGCCGGGCGGCCCGCGCAAGCGGAGATAGGTGTGATGTCCGCCGATTCCGGATTCCATCGCTACTCGAACAGCGGTTGCAGGGCCCGGTACGCGCGCTCGACCACGTCCTGCACGGCTTCTAGTGAGTAGCCGGTGCCGGCGTGCGTGCCGACGATCTCGAGAGTGGCGCAGGGAACGCCTTCGAGGCTCTTCATAGCCGCAGCGAGGGCGGGCTGGTCCATAGCGCCGTTGCCCGGGATCTGCGGCTCGACGGGACCGATGGGCGCCTCGCGGCTGGTGCGGTTGTCGCGGGCGCGCACCGTGACCACGTATTGCGCCACGGCCTTCAGCGTCGCCACCGGGTCCTCCGCGCGCTCCCCCGACCGCCAGATGTGCCCGGGGTCGTAATTGAAGCCGACGGTCTCCAGGTCGAGTGTCTTGACCGCTTCGAGGATGGTGTCGCGCGAGCAGATGGCGGTGTTCACATGCGGTTTGATGGCGAGCCGGACCCCGAACTCGGCGCCCCGCGCGCCCGCCTGGTTCAGGATCTCGACGACACCTCGGAGCGAGTCCTGGAATTCCGGCGTGAATGAATCGTCCTCGACGGCCGGCGCCTCGCCGCCCGCGCCTTCGGCGATGAACGGCGCGCCTACGAGTCGGGCCGCTTCGAGGGCATTCGCGAACTCATCGGACGTCATCGAGATGCCGCCGCTCCCGCCAATGGATTCTACCTTCAGCCCGCGTGACTCGATCTTGTCACGCACTTCGGCGTAGTAGGTCGCGGGTTTGCCGATCTCAAGGTGGTCCGCCATGCCCGGCCGGGCACACAGCTCAATGTACGTGTAGCCGGCCTTGGCGATGCCGTCCAGGGCTTCGTCGAGGCCGTAGCCGCCGTAGAGAATCGTACTGCAACCGAGTTCCATTTCGTCTTCCTCCGTGGTTGGTATTGATCGCACTTCTGGTCTCCTCGACTACCTGCCTTCGACCCATTCCTTGAGCCGTGGGTCGATAGTGCCGTTGGGCAGCACGTAGTCCGGCGACACATAGCCTTCGCCTTCGAAGCGTTTCTTGCGCACGCAGCCCCGACCGCCGTTGAAGCAGTACTCATCGAGCCACTTCTTGTCAAGTAGCCCCGCGTCGAAGGCCCGCTTCATGCCGGACGTTTCGTTGTACCAGACGCACACATCGCGATTCGCCATGGTCTCCGATCACCTTCTCCAATGGCCCTCAGTAGTGGCCTTCTCCGGGCCCAGTCCTATTCGGCGTGCGCTTGCCGGCTACCTTGCCCTCCGAGAAAGGCCATCCAGACTGGAAGCTCGGGCATAGGAAGAACTCGGCTGCGGTCCACGGTAAGAAGGTATGCCCAGCAGGCACACGCTCGAGGCCGCCCCGGGGGATCGCCTGTCAGCTCGTCCGCTTCCTCTGGGAATCTGCCTCCGGTCTCGCCTTCGTGTCCGCGGAAGACCTCGCCCAGTACATGCAGGCAGCTACGGTGGAGCGCTGGCACCGCGTAGGCGTCGCAGCGCACGCGGGACTCAGCAGACGAGGCCCCCCGGCCCGATCGGCCCGCTGAAGTCCTCGCTCTGGACGCCATCGGGCATCGACCACAGCACCATGTCCTGCCAGTAGTCGTCCCCTAAGCTGCGCTCGCCGGTGTCCACATGTCCCCGCATGATGTTGGGTATGTCCCAGGTGTAGCCCTGAACGCAGACGATGTTGTGCTACGCTTTGCGTGCCAACTCCAGGCCAAGCTCTCGCGAGGGGAGACTGCAGGTCCCATTGATTGTGAGGCACTCCACGAGCATCATCACGAAGACGAAAGCCGCGATCATCAACGCATGCTTGGCTATGTCGATCGCTACGTTCATGCCGACTCCGCGCGCGAACCGCTGTCCTTGGTCAGTCCGCTGACGATAAGCGCAGTTGACAGGGCCCCCATCACAATCAACACGTTGAACACGAGAGCGAACACCCATCCGAAGTAGAGCACCATCACGGGCAGCAGGAACGGCTTTACTGCGCGATGAGAAAGGAAGTTCGCGACGTGGAATTGGGAGGCCCCCTTCTCGCGGAGGTCCCTCAGAAGCGGGTACCACGCGTAGATCGGCCCGGTCGAGATCACGCCCGCCAGGGCTGAGATGCAGACGCCCTTCGCTCCGGCACCCTTCCCCAGGAAGCGCGAGACGTGCGCGGGCTTAACGAACAGGTTGAGCACGAACATGATGATGAAAGCGATGCAGAGGGGAACGGCCACCTGAGTCACGATCGTGCCGGTCGCTTCCAGAGCACGAAGCGTGCGGGCGGGCATCATCGCGAACAGGACGCTGTACAACACGATCACACTCAGCGGGAAGGCCAGTCTCCGCCAGAGGGCCTTCCCGCCGTCGTCTGCCTTTCTGCCGGGACCGGTCGTCTCATTCATGACAGCCACCTCACCAGGACCACAGTTGATAGCGCCAGGGGCACCGCGAGCACAAATGCGACCGCGTTGCGTGATATGGCGAATCTACTGCCGAATGCGGAGATCTCAGCCGGGAGCTGGACCAGTCCCACAGTTACCCACGTGATCATGATGGCCGTCACCGCAAAGAGGCTCACCCCGGCGCCCTGCAAGGCCTGGCCGATCACGTAGCTGTTGACGGCATTGCCCCCGATGATGCTGCCGAGACACGCGCCCGAGAAGGCATCAGTCACCGGCATGCCCGAGTAGACCGCCGTCAGGGCTTCCGCGGGAACGAAGATCTTGAGCAAGCCCGCGAGGAGCATTACCCCGAGCAGGACCGGTAGCATCGCCGCGAACTGCCGGCCGGACCTTGCCAGAGCGGCGATGGCGGGCGCCGGCTGCGCGGGCGTATCAAGCGGGCCCTCCTGAGCGTATTCCTCGACGGCCTCGCGAACGGTTCCCGTTACCCCTGTCACGACGTTGATGTCGTTCTCTCGAAACGTCGCCTCCATATGCGGCGAAACGTACCTCGTGAGTATGGCATGCGCATCCCGGTCCGCCGCGAGCGTGACCGTCGCGATGCCGGCGCCGGCGCCGACCATGTTGGGTGGCCTGGGGATCGCCTCAAAGGTCATGGTCTCAGAGTCCACGATAAGCAGGCAGGTGCAGGTCCCAAGCCTGGTGACAACTGCCGAGTCTGGGTCAGCCCCGGTAGCCGTAACCGCGATCCGCATGACGACCTCCGCTCGGTTCTTATCCCCGCGGACATGTGCGCAACTCAGGCCACGGTCAGTTTGAGGACCAGCGCGCCTGTGCCTCTATCAGTGCTGGCGCGCCCTTCTCATCTGGCCTCAAAGGGCAATGAGCGATCACCCTATGCGGGAAGCCCGTCCGACGTGGTCCAGTCGTTCCCTGTGCGGCTCCTGTTCGTGCCCGCCTTACCTGCCACGTTTGCTGTGCGCAAGTGCATTCTCCTTCTTCCGGTGGAACGAGTGGCTTCCTGCGAGCCGCGGTCGGCGCTGAGAGGGCGTCGGTCCCCCGTCTGGTTGCCACTGCTGTCCCCGCCTGTGTGGCCTACTCCCGGCAGGAGAGCGTGCCCCCGACAGCGAACCAGGATCAGAGCAGCATCCGCCGCATCCTCTCGGCAGTCTGGGGGCAGCATCCCCGCCATAGCTTCGACCTGGTTCGCGGCCCGGTAGGTGAGTGTGAGGCCAAGCGCGAAGGTAACGCAATCTGGCACGCTGTCGTTGGCATCAGGAGAGATGAGTACGGTGTGCCTGGACTCCGGCGAGCCAACCCGGTCGCGTGCTGCGCCCGCCCAGGCCAGGCCGCAAGCGCAAGCCGAAGTGAGCATCGTGTCCGCCCTTGAGAAGGCGTTGGTGTTGTCTGCGTCTCAGCGAACGACTATCGGGGCCAGAAGGCCGGAAGGTGGAAGGCGGTATATGGACATAACCGTCAGACACGATCGAGGCATGCGCTTCACCGCTCGATGTGGCAACTATACGGTGGTCACGGGCAGCGCCGACGACGATGACGAGCAAGCCAACGGCATGTGGCCTGGCCAGCTCTTCATCGCAGCTCTCGGGGCCTGTATTGGCGGCTATGTGGCGACCTTCTGCAAGCGCCACGACCTCCCATACGAGGGCATGAGCGTGGAGCTGGATTACGAGCGCGCGGAGTCCCCCTCGCGCGTGAAGGCGGTGAACGTGCTTCTTCGTTTGCCTGCACCGGTGCCGGAGAGATACCGGCGGGCGACCGTCAAGGCCGCCGACCAGTGCTACGTCACCCAGAGCATCGAACACAATATGGAGGTGAGCGTGCTCTTGCCGGATGATGCTGAGCGAGCCGCCGGTCAATCCTGACGGCAAATCCGGGGACACCGGGCAGAGCTACGTGACGGCACAGGTCGGCGACGTGGACCTGGCAATCACCAGCAGCGGCCTCGAGATGGATGTTGCCCTGGACTTCGGCTGGCGCAGCGGGAGCTGAACGCGTGCGGTCGTGACGGCGGAGGCCCTCCTCCGCCACTGGTGTCTTCCCCCTTTGTGGCCTGCTCCCGGCAGGACAGCGTGCTTGCGGCCTGCGTGCGCGAATCCCGGATGGGCTCATCCGGGGGACCTGCGGACACCCGGCCGGCGAGAGGATCCGTGACGAGGAGGATCTCCAGCAGGTGCTCGTCCGCTGGGCCGTCACCGACCGCCCGGCGGTCGTTGCGGCAAGAAGCCCTTGTCCGCCACGTTCGACAAGCTGAGCAGCAACGCAACCAAGTCTGACTGTGCCAGCTCCGAGAGCGCCGAGCACCACGCGCGTTGCAGGACCGGCCCCCGGTGGCCAGACCGGGGGCCGCGGTGCCGCCTACCCCCCGTGCTTGTGCACGAGGTAGTCATCGCTCTTCCACTTCAGAATCGTGCGGTCGGTGTGCTGGTTGAAGCGCTCAACGACGGGCCGGATCACGACACCCTCCCGGATATGGTCACCCTCCAGCGTCGTCGGCCCAGTCAGCATTTCACCGACGACTCCCGCGTCAAACGGACCTCGGTAGAGCACCGGCACAACCGGCACCCCGAACCGGTCGCACAGCTCGATGAACGCATCCCAGTTCAGGTACTCTCCGTCAACCGCGATGTCGAAGGCCCGGAACTCCGACTTGTCAACCCCGTAGGTGAACCCCTTC